>NZ_JAUSUC010000050.1 GCF_030813365.1 Oikeobacillus pervagus | reverse complement strand
ACGATAGCCACCTTGTCTTTCGCTAACAGTTCCTACTGCCAAGCCTGTAGTGGACTTTCACCACCAAGTATCCGCCCATGCAGGGCGCACTTAAATAACAGCAATCGGTGATGTGCCGACTGCTGTTCCTATTATTCTTCTGTTGCCACAGAAAAATCCTCTCTCTCATTATGCAAAACCCGTCTTAATTCACGTTTCTTTTGTTTAGGGACGAGGATATATAAAATATCATCGGGGATAATTCTTGTTTCCCCATTTGGTGCTATTAATTGATCTTTTCGTATAATCGCATTCACAAGTGTTCCTTCTGGTAAATCGATACCAGCTAACGTCTTCCCGGCGATTGAATTTTTTTCACTTAACTCAAATTCCATAATTTCTGCATTGGCCTTTCCTAATGAAATCAGTTCCAATGAATGGGTAGGTTTGCTTTTTGCTGGACTTGTTAAACCTAATTTTTTAGCCACTAGCGAAATGGTCGACCCTTGGAGAAGTGTCGAAATCAAGACGATGAAAAAGATCGCATTGAAAAACAATTGGCTATTTTCTACTTCAGCTATAAGAGGAAAAGTAGCTAAAACAATAGGAACCGCCCCTTTCAACCCAGCCCATGAAAGAAGAATTTTCTCCTTTAAATCAAATTTCATTCCAATTGTGCAGGCAAAAACGGCGACGGGTCTAGCGATCATGATGAGAACAAAAGACAGAATGAGGCCTTTGGACATAATGCTCCAAGTAAATAAATGAGACGGAAACACAAGAAGTCCAAGAATGACAAACATTAGAATTTGCATCATCCAAGCAAAGCCTTCATTAAAACGGAAAATGGAATGACTATAGGTTAAATCCTCACTATTCCCAATGACAATTCCTGCAACATAGACAGCTAGGAGCCCACTCGCCTGAATATAATCCGTAAAGCTGTAGGTTAATAGCGCAAATGCTAACGCAAACACCGGGTAAAGTCCGCTCGAATCGAGATTAACCTTATTGATGGCAAAAGAGGCTATTTTCCCTAATAAAAAGCCAATGAGCAACCCAATCCCCATTTGCCAAAGAAAGAATCCAAACATACGGAAATAATTTGATTCATTAGATGTAATCAATTCCAGAAAGACAACCGTTAATAACATCGCCATGGGATCATTACTCCCGGATTCCGCTTCAAGTGTTGCCTCAAGGTTACTATTAATATTTTTCCCTCTTAAAACGGAAAATACCGCTGCAGCGTCCGTAGAACCTACGATCGATCCAAACAAAAATGCTTCTGTCCAACTCACATCTAACACGTATTTTGCCGCAACTCCCACTAAGGCGGCTGTAAGTATAACGCCGACTGTGGCAAGCGTAAACGACGGGGCTATAACTGGCTTCACTTTTGCCCAGTTCGTATGCATGCCCCCATCAAATAAAATTATTATTAAAGCAATCATCCCGATAAACTGCGCAATATGAGCATTATCAAAATAAATAAAACCTAATCCTTCACTTCCTGCTAGAATTCCAACAAGTATAAAAAGGACCAAAGACGGAACTCCTAATCGACTAGAAAACTTTGTCGTCAATACCCCTGTGATAAGGAGAAGACTGACTAACAAAATAATGTGGTCCGTGTTCAGGATTGGATCTGACATATCATCCCCCCTATAAATTAACATCTACTTTCACTAAATTTTAACGTAATGTCTCAGATGGTGTTGCATGATTAAATAGGGATTGGAGAAAGGAAATAGCAATTCCTTTTCGAAAAGCATGATATCCATACGTTTTTCGAAGGGTGTGCGTTCCTACATTATGAGAAATGCCCACTTCTTTCGCAGCTTGGTTGATCACCCGGTAGGCTTGCTGTCTTGTAATGGGGTTATGAGGATCCTTTTTAGATTTGAATAAAAAGTCGTTTAATTGAAGAGGGGTTTCATTTAAATATAGTCGAATAGCATTTTTTACTTTTTCATTCAAATAAATCTTCTTCATTTTTGATTTGGAATGTATAGGTAATTCGTAGAACTCTTTGATATCACCAGATGGAGTTATGACATCACGTACTTTAATTTGAAGGAGATCACTACTTCGGATACCTGTATTAATCCCAAGTACAAATAATAAGAAGTCTCGCTTTGATTGCTTCTTCAACAAAGTCTTAATTTCATCGATCTGGTGGATTTCTTTTATTGGATGAACAACTTCCATCAATTCTCCCTCCTATTGTTACTTAATTATAACAAATAAATGGTTTATGTAACATTAATTTATTTAATTTTCACAAACTTTTTGGAAAATATTCAAACAAACAGGTCCTCCTCTTGCCTTAATTCCTTGAAAAAGAGAAGATAGAAGAAGGATATCTTTTTACGGAGGCTACTATTACATATGCGCATTTTTATCTATATCATCATTTTCTTTTCCTTTTTTGATTTATTTTCACAATTGCCGATTATGAGCCCACTCGCTAAATCATTAGGGGCTACCCCCTTTTTAATTGGATTAACGGTCGGAATGTATTCCTTTTCGAATACGATCGGGAATGTTTTGTCTGGTTTTTTGACGGATAAAAAAGGATCTTATCGTCTTCTCGTCTCTGGATTGCTTTTTACAGGAATGGCTTTATCATTTTATCAGCTTGCAATGGACGCTTGGACTTTACTCATCATCCGCTTTATACACGGATTAACAGCGGGATTAATTGTTCCAGCTGCTTTTACCTATTTAGCCAATATGACGGGTAAGGATAAAAAAGGGAAAACCTCTGCTATTTCTGGTGCGTTCGTTGGTTTAGCCGCCATCATCGGCCCGGCCTTCAGCGGCATATTAGCTAGTCAAACAAATGAATCTACTGTCTTAACTATTACAGCGATCCCCATATTTCTATTAGGGATTTTGGCGTTCTTTTTTTTACGATCAACCGTTATTTCTACTTCGAAGGCTGACGAGGGGAAACGTTTACCCGTACGTGCTTTATTCCAAAATACTTCCATCATGAAGTCGTTCTTTGGAGCCTTTTTCCTTATGTTTTCACAAGGAGTACTTGCCTATATGTTGCCTTTAAAGGTGATGGACCTTGGCCGGGATACTCAAACGAGTGGCACACTTTTAAGCACATTTGGGATTGTCGCCGTTCTAGTTTTCCTTCTGCCTATCAATCAATTATTTGATCGGGTAAAGCCGATTAAGACATTAACTTTTGGAATGTCTGTCATGGGTGTCAGCCTTATATTCATCAGTTTTAGCACAAATGTCCTACTTCTTTATTTCATTATGGGGCTATATGGAATTGGGTTTGCCTTTCTTTTTCCCTCACTGAATTCTTTATTAATAGAATCTACTGAGCAGGAAAATCGCGGGAAAGCCTACGGATATTTTTATGCATTTTTCTCAATAGGTGTCGTCATTGGTTCAAGTTTTACAGGATTATTAAGATTAACCGCAAATGGAGGTTTTTTATATACAGGCGTATTATTAGCGATCGTTTCATTTGTTATGTTGTTTTTCAAAAAACAAGAACGATCTTATCTGAAAAACCAATAAGACGGCAAAAAAAGCGTGGAATAGGGGGTTACCCGCTTTTCCACGCTTTGTTGGTTTATTTTTCTTTTCTTTCAATAAAGAAGGTTGAAATTAGGAATAAAACAAAACTGAATAATAAAATAACCCCGCCGCCAATATAAAATATGAGTGATACTCCATTAGAAATATTAAAAGGCTTCAAGAAATTTAACCACATTCCTACTGTTAAACCGGTTGAACCTATAATCGCCGTCCATGTATGCAAAATAGTGATGGTTTTCGATCTAATTTGGAAGATTTCATAATATATCCCCCACGCAAATAGTGTTAACCAGCCGACAACAAGTATATGAGCATGGATTGGGCGAAAAGCATAAGAGCCCGATCCCGCCATATGAGCCCCTAAAACGGCCCCTACCAAAGCAAAAATGGCCGAAAACCGAATAAGTACAAAATTTCTTCCGTTCATTCAGAATCCTCTCCTGTAAAAAAATCATCTATTCTTTTAAAACTCATTATAACAAATGAAAATGAACGGAAGATGAACAATATATTACAGATAATGAATGAGCTTGTTTTTTTAAATAGGACGTGGGAGGACGATTTGATTATTTCCCGTCTGGTTTTACCCATTTCCCATGAACATTTGCACTTGTACTCAGGGTTTTTGAACATTTCCATTAATTTATGATCATTTCCCCGGTTCTTTTGCACCACTTCGCCAGATATTTGCGCTACTCGGCTTTTTCTCATGGATAAATGTTTGTACGAAACCCGTTTGATTATTTCCCATCCATATTTGAACATTTCCCATGAACATTTGCACCTGTACTCTGGGTTTTTGAATATTTCCATTAATTTATGATCATTTCCCCGGTTCTTTTGCACCACTTCGCCGGATATTTGCGCTACTCGGCTTTTTCTCATGGATAAATGTTTGTACGAAACCCGTTTGATTATTTCCCATCCGCTTTTGAACATTTCCCATGAACATTTGCACTTGTATCCAGGGTTTTTGAATATTTCCCCTAATTTATGATCATTTCCCCATTTTTTTGAAATACTTCGCCGGATATTTGCGCTACTCGGCTTTTTCTCATGGATAAATGTTTGTACGAAACCCGTTTGATTATTTCCCATCCGCTTTTGAACATTTCCCATGAACATTTGCACTTGTATCCAGGGTTTTTGAATATTTCCCCTAATTTATGATCATTTCCCCATTTTTTTGAAATACTTCGCCGGATATTTGCGCTACTCGTAACATGTTTCCTTATAAAATCAAAAAAGGTGATTCCCTACTCATTATGAATTGGGGATCACCTACTTTTATTACTGAAAATCCGCTGCATTACGAAAATCAATTTCAGATGGAATTTCATCTGCCTCCATTAATTCTCTCAAAGATTGTAATTTCTTTGTAACCTCAGCATTTTGGTTGCCAAAAGGGACATTGTGAATGGTAAACTGCCGATCCGCCATTTCCCAAGAGATATCTCGTACAGGTACAGAATCCATAAGAAACCCTCCTTGTTTTTTTTAAGGTGTCATTAATAGATCTTATTCACACCTTTTATTGTATACGCTTTCATTTTACAATAAAAACAGTTGATATAAAAGTTCTAACTTTCATATCAACTAATAAAAATTTTCCAACATTTATCGACTTTCTCCACCATCATCCCATTGTTTAGTCATCATCTACTTCTTTCCCAATGATTTTACCGTCGTCCACACTTACTTTAACTTCAACTTCATTATTCGCAGTTTTTATTTCAATTTCATAATAGCCGTCATCATCAAGTTCCGTTTTTGTTACTTTTCCTGGGGTATCTTTTGTGGCGATTTTTACTGCTTCTTGTAAAGAAATATGAATGGAATGCTTGGTATTCTTGTCATCATTGTCATGTTCATAGATATCGTCATCTATTGGTCCTTGATCCTCAATGAATACTTCACCTGTCTTTGCATCCACCTTCATATCGATATCGTCATACTTGTCATCTTTCGCTAGATCAATATCGTAATGAAGAAAACCGTCATCCTTCTCCAGTTCAATACTTTTGATCGTTCCATCTACTTCATTGATGGCGATTTCTTTCGCCTCATCTGCTGAAATAATGTTGTTTGACTTTTTATTTGAAATGGCATTGGCTCCTACTGCTCCTCCTAATACGACAACACCAGCAGCACAAAACGTAAATAATCTTTTTTTCATCATTGTTTAAGTCCTCCTTTTCAAAGCTTACTTCTAGCTTAAGGGTTAAAAATGAGAACATCTTTATAACAAAATGAGAATTTCATGAGAATTTTCTAATTACTCTAATCATCCCATGTAATCGTGATCACTTCACCTGTTATCGCATTAATTTGAACAAGAGCATCTTGACCGTCTTCCCGCTCGATTTCCACTAAATAGTAACTTACACCTTCCTTTTCTTCTACATCAACATCATCTACTTTGCCATTTACTTGATTAACAGCGATTTTCACCGCTTCATCTTTCGTGATTCCTCGGACTGTTTCTTGTGAGGAATTCCCCCTTATTTTTGTGGTTTTATCGATCACTTTACCTGTTACAGCATTTAATTTATACGTTGTTTCATCATTATTTTGCTCAATCACCACATAATAAACGAAGGCTCCATCTTCCTCCTTCTTTTCCAACCTCCTGATCTCTCCATTTTGCTGTTGTAAAATAAGCTGTTTTACTTGATCTTCTGTAAGAACCTTATCAACTTTTTTACTTTTAATTTTACTAATCCCTGCAACATCCCCTGTATGCCCATCGATGCTTATGTCATATACTCCCGTTTTTAATTGAATAGTCACTCGATAAATATCTTTTGTTTTGATTGTTTTGATAATTTCACCACTATACTTTTCTTGAACAACTTTCTCTGCATCAGTTTTTGTCAGAGGTTCAGTTGGTGAAATTAACCTAAAAAGCTGCCACGTAACGCTCGCTAACAAGATGATAATAGCTGCTATTATACTGAAAGTACGTCTATTCATCTTCCCCATATTTTTCACCACTCCATCATCCTATTTTTAAATAAGATGGTACACTTCTTTGATGAGAAATTAATGAGAAGGACCCTTTTTAAACCAAATTTGTACCGTCGTCCCTTCTCCCTCTACACTACTCAAGCAAATTTTTGCATCAATCGCATCTGCCAGTTCTTTTGCAAGAGGTAAACCCAATCCAAATCCCCCATTTTTTCCAGTCCTTACTTTGTCTACACGGAAAAAACGATCAAATACTTTGGATTGTTCCTTGACTGGTATTCCAATTCCCCTATCAACCACTTCGATCACCGCTCTATTTTTAATTGTCATTATATTTACTTTGATTAAGTCCTCACTATACTTCCGGGCATTATCCAATAAAATATATAAGAGTTGTTTCAACTTTTGGGGATCTGTTTTCACCTTCATTTTTTGTTCCACGAATACATTTACTTCCCGCTTATATCCTGCCTTAAAAGAACGGATGGACTCCTCCACTAAATCTGTTAAAGATACAATCTGCAAATCAACATCCCACTGTTCATCATGTTTGGCCAATAACAGTAATTGCTGGGTCAGTTCTTTCATTCTGATGGCTTCGGAATGAATAGCTTCAACTGATTCATCAAAAAGTTCAGGATGATCCCTTCCCCTACGCTTTAATAAACTAGCATATCCTTCAATGACGGTTAAGGGTGTTTTTAACTCATGAGAAGCATTTGACACAAACTGTTCCTGCTTTTCATAGTTGATTTTCAATTGCTCCATCATATCATTAAAGGTTTCCCCCATCTGGTACAACTCATCTTTGGACTGTTTCGGAAGTGAAATATGTTTGTACTGACCGTTTTTACGAATATCCTTCATCGTCTGAATCATCGAAGTAATCGGCCGCGTAATGAAGTTGCTTAATAATCGAGTTGATAAAAATACTGGGATCGCGGCTAAGATTGTCACAGCTATTAAAACGTACTTTAAAATTTGTAGAATGTGTGCGGTTGGTGTTAAGTTCTCTGTCAATTGCACATTTGCAATCTCACCATTTCCCCCAATAATAGGAATAGAGACGAAGGCATGTGGCATTCCTTTGTAGTCGATGATTTCACTCCACTCTTTTGCATAAAACGTTACGGGTTGTTCTAAAAGCTTCTCCTGGCCTGGTACCGTAATAGCCGTCCCCGTTTCACCATTCGATTTCACAAGCTGCAACATACCATTGACAGGAATATAAGCTCGCAGCAGATCTCTCGCTGGAATGGAACCCCCTGTCTGGTTCATTCCCATAACTGTTTTTTCTGCCTCAGCAACGACCCTTTCTAATTCACTATGAAGGATCATTCGACTAAAAGAAAAATAAATCGCACCATTAATCAAAATCAACAAACAAATGAATGTAACAGTTGTATATAGATTTATTTTAGTTTGTAGCTTCATAGCGAATCCTTTAACACATAACCTACCCCACGAACTGTGTGAATGAGTGGCTTTTCAAAGGGCTTATCCATTTTATTACGTAAATAACGAATATAAACATCCACGACATTTGTTTCTCCATAGTAGTCATATCCCCATACCCCGTTAAGGAGTTGTTCTCTATTGAGAACTTGTCGAGCATGCTTCATTAAATAAGCAAGTAAAGCGAATTCCCTTGGCGTTAATTCGATGTTCCTTTTTCCGCGCTTTACCTCATATGTTTTTTCATTTAATTTTAAATCCGCCACTTGAAGCCAATCTTCACTTTCAGCTATGTCTATTGGTTGACGGTTCAACCTTAAAGCCGCTCGAATTCTTGCTAACAGTTCTTCAATTTGGAAAGGTTTTGTTATATAATCATTCGCCCCAAGATCTAGGCCTGATACTTTGTCCTCGACAGAATCTTTGGCCGTTAATAAAATAACCGGGGTGTGTGAATCATCCGAACGAACCCGGCGTAACACCTCGATTCCACTTAAGCCTGGTAACATCACATCGAGTAAAACAAGGTCCCAATTCTCTTCTCGAAACATCCGTAATCCATCAAGACCGTCCAATGCCTTGCTTGCTTCATACCCTTCATACGATAATTCTAATTCCAATACACGTGCGATTTTTTCCTCATCTTCAATAATCAATATTTTCGTTTGATTCATCTTTATCCCCTATCTAAAAAATGAATTTTGCCATGATATCATTATTATACCTTCGTTTCACTTTCAAACGATAAATTGACGATGTAAAATATTTGATGATTCAATATAACGTTCGTACTTTTTGACTCTTTTATTTATTCCTATTCGATAGGATTCCTTTAAACCAAAAACATATAAGGACGATTATTTTTTCATCATTCCTTTGATAAGACCGATTTAGAAATCCTGTCAATTGCACAGTGATGACGGAGGAATATAGTTTCCTAGTCAATAAAAATAACCGTAACAATGGGGGAAGTCACGGTTATTATGGTAGAAAATTAAAGCCTGATCGGGGCCTGAAGTTCCCCACATATATCAAGTATCCAATATGGGTGGTGACTGGCATTTCCTAAAAAGGCTCCAAGGGTATTCTTTCGGCGGAAGGGAGTCGACCTTTATGATATTTTTTTTCGTTGGATGTTCAAATTGTAGGATGTGGGCCCATAGAGCTATTTGCTGTCCTGGCCTATTGACTGCCTGACCATATTTTTGATCACCGTATATTGGACAATTGGACGCTGCCAGTTGGACTCGTATTTGGTGAGGACGACCGGTATGTAATTTGACAGCTAGTAAACTAAGATCCTTATGTTTCTCAATTGTTTCATATTCCAATATGGCTTTTTTCGCATTTTGATCATTAGATGAAGCCATAAATACTTTATTTTTTCGATGATTCTTTACTAAATAATGTTCCAATACTCCTTCTCTCTTCGGAGGCCTTCCTCTGACGACCGTTAAATATTTCCTCTCTAACTTCCGCCTTCGAATAGCGTCTGAAAGTCTTGATGCTGCTTTAGATGTTTTAGCAAATGTCATGACACCACCAACGGGTCGGTCCAAGCGATGGACAAGCCCCAGATACACATTTCCAGGCTTTTTATATCGAATTTTTAAATCTTTTTTTAATAAAGTAAGCAAATCCTGATCCTTCGAGTGATCCCTTTGAACAGGAATATTGACTGGTTTTTGAACGACAAGTAAATGATTATCTTCATATAAAATTGGAATATTCTCCATTTAATTACAATCCCCTTCCAACCATATTCCATCGATTGTATCGTACTCTATGACTCTTTTAAAGCCTTTACATTTATGCAGAGAATCAGATAACATATTTTGGAATTTACCACCATTTTCTGAATGGTATCCCCTGAATGGAATTTCCTTTATGGAATTTGCTGGATGGTGCCTGTCACCCTCTAAAAAATGGTTGACAACATGGGGGAGTTGGGTATAATTTTGGCTTAGGGAAACATTTTGTCTCTATGTAATGATATTGTCCTATGGTGAAAAGTTGTAAACTTTTATATTTTTTTACATAGGTTAAGAAAACGGGATATTTTTTTAGTTTAAAACTTGCCATAGGTAAAAAAATGTTACTAACACTAAAAGTATAGGGGGCGGTAAAAATGTTAAAAAAGACTTTACTTGGTATGACGCTTTTCTTCGTGTTCATGTTGACGGCTTGCGGAGGGAATCAAGCTTCTAATCCTGCAAATGAAGATGAGAAAGTAAAGGTAACAGCAACAACTGGTCAAATCGCAGATATTGTAAAAAATGTTGGGAAAGATCATGTGGAAGTAACAGCCTTAATGGGCCCTGGAGTGGATCCTCATTTATACCAGGCCTCACAAGGGGATATTTCGAAACTAAGTAAGGCAGATATGATCTTTTACAATGGACTTCATTTAGAAGGAAAAATGGGAGAGATCTTTGAAAAAATGAAAAAAGGCAAACCGACCATTCCTGTCGCGGAGAGGATTCCAAATGGAAAATTAATTCACACAAAAGATTCTTCAGGCAATGTTGACCCTCACGTTTGGTTTGATATCGATTTATGGATTTATGCTGTAGGGGCTGTCGAAGAAGGCTTAATTAAGCAGGATCCGAAAAATAAAGAAAATTATTCAAATAATGCAAAAGAATATGTTCAAAAATTGAAGAGCTTGAAAGAAGAATCACAAAAGCGTATTGGGGAAATCCCTGAAGAAAGCCGCATTCTTGTAACCGCACATGATGCCTTTGGGTATTTTGGGAAAGCTTACGGAATGGATGTTATGGGATTACAAGGTTTAAGTACAGACTCTGAATACGGACTAAAGGATGTCCAAAAGATTGTAGATACCCTTGTAGATAAAAATATTAAAGCCGTTTTTATCGAAAGTAGTATTTCAGAGAAGTCAATTAACGCAGTGGTCGAAGGTGCAAAAAAGCAAGGACATACCGTTTCAATTGGTGGAGAATTGTTCTCTGATGCAATGGGAGAAGAAGGAACAGACGAAGGAACATATATCGGCATGTATAAACATAATATTGAAACCATTGTCTCATCATTAAAATAGGAGGGAATTTACGTGGATCCAGTGTCAGTAGAAAATATAACGGTTGCTTATCATCGAAAACCAGTGCTTCAAGAGGTTGAATTTTCAGTTCCAGAAGGAAAACTTATCGGGATTATCGGGCCAAATGGAGCAGGCAAATCCACTTTAATCAAAGCCATATTAGGATTAATCCCGAGAGCATCTGGTGAAGTTTTCATATATGGGAAACCTTATAAGGCTCAGAGAACCCTTGTTGGATATGTCCCACAGAGGGGATCTGTTGATTGGGATTTCCCTACTAATGCATTAGATGTTGTGTTAATGGGAAGATACAGTCATATCGGATGGATCAAACGCCCTAAAAAGAAAGATGTTGAATATGCCTTAGCCTGCTTAAGAAAAGTAGGAATGGATCAATATGCAGATCGACAAATCAGCCAGCTTTCTGGCGGGCAACAGCAACGGGTCTTTTTAGCACGTGCTTTGGCGCAAGATGCTACGGTATATTTCATGGATGAACCTTTTGTTGGGGTGGATGCAGCAACAGAGAAAGCGATTATCTCTTTATTAAAAGAGTTAAAGTCCCAAGGAAAAACGGTTCTAGTCGTTCACCATGATCTACAAACAGTGAAAGAGTACTTTGACTGGGTCCTGCTTTTAAATATGAGAAAAATCGCCGATGGGCCTACAAAAGAAGTATTTACAAAAGAAAACTTGCAAAAAACATATGGCGGGAAATTAACATTTCTTGACCAAAAAAACACATTAATTGAACAAGGATAGGAGAGTGTCTATGCTTGGCGAATTTTGGAAAATGCTACTTGATGCAAATACCCAATGGGTTTTAATTGGAACATTGCTCTTAGGATTAGCAAGCGGAGTTTTAGGTAGCTTTGCTCTTTTACGAAAACAAAGTCTACTTGGGGATGCCATGGCACATGCCGCTTTACCCGGAATTTGTATTGCTTATTTATTCACAGGGACAAAATCAATCAGTTGGTTTCTTATTGGGGCAGCAATTGCCGGGCTAGTTGCGACCTATTTTATTCAGTCTATTATTAAGCATTCTAGATTGAAAGAGGATAGTTCCATTGGATTGGTATTATCCGTATTTTTCGGAATTGGAATTGTCTTATTAACTTATATTAATCAACAAGCTGCAGGAAACCAAAGTGGATTAAATGATTTTATTTTCGGGCAAGCAGCCTCATTGGTTGGGACAGATGTCAAAGTCATTAGTGGAGTAGCATTAGTATTACTTATTTTAACCACTTTACTATTTAAGGAATTTAAAATCATTACATTCGATCACCAGTTCGCTAAAGGAATCGGAATGCCTACAACACTTCTTAACGGTCTATTAATGACGTTAATCGTAGGGGCCGTTGTAATTGGTTTACAGGCTGTAGGTGTTATTTTAATGGCGGCTATGCTTATCACACCAGCAATTTCTGCTAGGTATTGGACAGAGCGTCTAGACCATATGGTGATCATCGCTGGCGCCATTGGAGCATTTTCTGGTATTCTTGGGACCTTATTAAGCACGACCAAAAGCGGAATGCCTACTGGACCATTAATCATTATGGCGGCTACCATCATTTTTCTTTTCTCCATGATTTTCGCTCCACAACGCGGGTTGCTGATGAAGGCATTAAAACAAAGGAAAATGAGAAAAGTCATTGCACGCGAATCTGTTCTTCAAACTTTATTTGACTTTATTGAGGAAAGAATTGCGCATGGTGAACCTATTGAAAAAAGTGGCTTTGATGAAAAAAAGATTGCCGAAAGAAGGGCTATCCGTTCTTCGTTCATTCATTCCACTCTTCATTCATTAAAAAATGAAGGTCTTGTTGAAGAAGCTGAAGCTCAAAAATGGAGACTAACGGCGAAAGGAATGGTGAAAGCTCATGATATTACCTTAAAAAACCGCTTAATGGAAGTGTATTTAATGAATGAAATGAAATATGCTCAATTTAATATCTCGCAAGATCAAGAGTCTGATATCCACCAGCTTCCCCCAAATATCATTGAAGAATTAAAAGGATTATTAGCACTATATGGCCGGAAACCGATGGAAATATCTCAAATTAATATGTATCAACAAAGGGGGCTGATGGCCAAATGAGTTATGAAGCATGGATCATTTTAACTGGCTCTTTAGTTGGCATCAGTTGCGGATTAATTGGCGTATTTCTAGTTTTAAGACGGATGGCGATGTTAGCCGATGCCATAAGCCATACAGCTTTACTTGGAATTGTTGGTGCCTATCTAGTCAGTCAGAGTCTGGATGGAATCTACATGCTGATTGGTGCTACGATTGTTGGCTTATTAACCGCTTTCTTTGTTCAAGTTTTGCACTCATCTGGTGTGCAAGCAGATGCAGCCATTGGAGTTGTTTTCACTGCTTTATTTGCACTTGGGGTTATTTTACTTTCCCTATATGCTGGGGATGTCCACTTAGATACAGATCATGCCTTAATGGGGGAGATCACCTTTGTCCCTTGGGATACAGTGGAAATGAACGGGGTCAATATGGGTCCAAAAGCCGTATGGATGTTAGGAAGTGTTCTGTTCATTAATCTAGTAATCATTAGTTTATTTTATAAGGAGATCAAAATTTCCTCCTTTGATCCAGAAATGGCACTAGCCATCGGGATTCCCGTCCTATTTATTCATTATCTATTAATGGGAATGCTATCCATTACCACAGTCGCATCATTTGATAGTGTTGGTGCTATTCTTGTTGTAGCCATGCTAATTGTTCCAGCTTCCACTGCCTACTTGCTGACAGATCGCCTCATTGTCATGCTCATGATCAGCTGTGCTGTCGGAGTCTTATCGGCAATATTAGGATATTATATTGCGCTACTATGGAATGTCTCGATTGCAGGTTCAATGGCGACAGCAGTGGGATTCATCTTCGCCATTACCTTCTTCCTTTCACCAAAACATGGATTGATGTCCAAATGGCTTGCTAAAAGAAAAGTGAAAGTGAAACAATCGATTTAATTTAAGGAATATGCCATACCATAAAATTTCTAGTACCATATAATAAGGGCAATCTCAGCTGTGAGATAGCCCTTATTATATTTGTATTCGAGTTTTCCCTGATCACACCTATCTCCTACACATAAAATAATTCATTCATTTTTTCATCGTCGGAAAATATAGCGAGATTTTTGAAAAGGAAGAATATTTTGTAATATTTCATAAATTTGTTTATTCCTGACTATTTCCTATTGTATGATAGATAGTAGGATTTGGTAATTAAATCTAAATGACCTTTTTGATCGAACTATCGATTTCCCAACTATAGTTGGGGAAATGAGGGAAGAGGAAAGAGTTATCTGGATGAGGAATGAATGCGTGTTAAAAATATCTATCATTTAGTATAGAAAGGGTAGAAGATACTTTGTTTAAAAAATTATCAGTATTACTTTTGCTAGTATTGCTAGGCGGTCACAATGAATTTAAAGATTTAGACACGTACGTATATGAAGGGGTCTCAATGACACCGACTATACAAAATGAACAGAAGATCCAAGTAGATAAAAAATATTATCAAGACACCCCCGTGAAAAGAGGGGACATTGTTCTCTTTGAAAAGGAAGGCGAAGATTTTGATCAACATGCTAAAAGAGTGATTGGATTGCCTAATGAAATGCTTGAATTCAAAGATGGAACCGTCTATATAGATGGTGAGAAACTTTCGAAAAAATACCATTTTAATCACGTTGAGGGAGAGGCCATTCAACTAAAAAAGAATGAATATTTCGTTATAGGTGATAATGCATTGTCTAGCAAAGATAGTAGACACTTTGGGCCTCTCCAAGAAGAAGAGATCCTCGGTAAGGTAATCATTGAAGAGGATTGATAAGGAAAATCAGAAAAAAAGGTTTCGACTTTTCCAAAAGCGCTTGGAACTGGATGATTCCTTATATCCCCTCTTCAATATGCTTTTGGATGACAGAAAGCGGAAGTAGACTAATCCTAAATCCTGCAGATACACAACCAAGAATGGCTTCGAGTGTCCCAAATCCCATCACTTTATTAGGGAGATGTAACCATTGTTATATCCTACATATATAACCATATGAAAGGAGGCAAATGCTTGAATAAAAAGCCTTTTCTTTTTTTAATCGGTGGAGTCTTAGCTTTAATCATTGCGATGGGGATTGGAAGATTTGCTTACACTCCTCTTCTCCCATTGATGCAAAATGATCTTTCCTTTTCAGATGCAGTGGCTGGTTATCTCGCAACAAGTAATTATGCAGGATATTTGTTTGGAGCTGTTTTGACAGGCGTAATTCCGTTGAAGCGGCATCGAACGATTTCTTTAAGATGGAGTTTGATAATCAGTATTTTAACTACTGCTTTCATGGGGCTATCTCACTCTTATTTACTGATGCTTGGACTTCGATTTCTATCGGGGGTCGCCAGTGCTTTTGTATTTGTTTTATCCTCTAGCATCGTATTAGACCAACTTGCCACTCGGGGTAAAACGAACTGGTCCGGTTTATTTTATGGGGGAGTTGGATTAGGAATCTTTATAACGGGGGCGATCATCCCAAGTCTAAATCATCTATTTAAATGGGAAGGTGCCTGGATTGGGCTTGGAATTATATCTTTCATCCTCGCGATCTTCGTATGGATTTGGCTCAAAGAACCCGCTAATATCACTCAAAAAAAGGAAGAACAAGCAAGCTTTGCACAAGTCCCCCCTGCTAAATGGTTCCCCTGGTTATTTGGAGCGTATGGACTAGAGGGATTGGGCTATATTGTGACTGGAACATTTATCGTATCGATTGCTGAAAAAACATCATCCTTTAGCCAAGATGCTACCTTCGTTTGGATGATGGCGGGATTAGCCGCGATTCCATCTTGTATTATTTGGTCTTCCCTTGCAAAAAAATGGGGGTTTGTAAAATCTCTCGTGTTCGCAATGGCTTTGCAATCTGTCGGCATTGTGATCCCTGTATTCTCGATTTCCCCCGTAAGTTTAGTCATGAGTGCCATTTTATTTGGGGCAACATTTATGGGAATTACAACATTGGTCACAACGTTAGCACGTCAAATATACCCGACTAATACAAGCCGAATTATTGGCTATCTAACCGCTATTTATGCAACTGGGCAAATGATCGGCCCAACGATTGCTGGCGTCATCTCCTCCTTCACCGGCAACTTTAATGCGGCATTAATTGGAGCCGCTAGCGCAGTATTCATCGGGGCATGCTTACTTTTAAATGGCATCCAATTCGAGGAAAAACTTAACGGGGAAAATCCTACCGTTTTTGAACAAAAATGAAAAAGTTAGGAGCCCCCAACCTTTTTATTTTGTCATAAAAGTTGCCGGCTTAGTAGAAGTTCGAAATGCCTGAAAAAACCAGATAATGTTCACGATGAATGAAACGATACATATGGCGACTATTTCAAAAAAAGTATGGGAACATATTCTAAAAATCAATTAGCTTGATTAGGAATGATGAAAATTGATGGATATAATGATTTTTCTATCATTTGTGGAGTATTCCTATTAAATTACACGAATCATGCAGGAACATGGAATCTCTTTAGCGCAAATAACCGAAGAAGTTGCGCATAAAAGCGCGGGAAATACGCATATATTCAGGGAAATATGCATATACCAAAAGTTATTGTTCAAATCCTCATGGGAAATATTCAAATAGTATCGGGAAATGTGCAAATCGGGCTTATACACTACGAGGAAGATTCAATTATGCAAGAATATTCCATCTGGGAGATAAAGTCCATATAATTGTGTAAAAAGAAAAGGGTCAAATTCTCCCTTCATGGTTACAATGTTTAATGCAAAATAGAAAACATTGGAAATCAA
>NZ_JAUSUC010000049.1 GCF_030813365.1 Oikeobacillus pervagus | reverse complement strand
ATTTTAAAAAAGGTTGTCAAGCAATAAAATGAATAGACTTTAAACTCAATGCAGCCAACATTTAGCACCCATTATTTTGGTGCGAAAGTTGAGTTATTTAATAAAAATTCTAAACTGTGACCCGTATCACGATGTGAAATAAAACATTCTATTATGATAGAAGTACATCAAATGATAAAGGAGAGATGTACAAATGGCTTATCCATTTACTGTAGATAGTATCATTGGAGAAATTGTCAATGATTTACCGAAATCAAGTGATTTATTTAAGAAAAATAGAATTGATTTTTGTTGTGGAGGAAATCGTCCAATTAAAGAGGCTGCTAGTGAAAGGGGACTTGATGCAGAAGTATTAGTCTCTACCTTAAATGGCCTATATGAAGAGATGAATACAGAGGGGGTACAACAGGATTGGATGACCGCCGACCTCTCTTCTATTGTCGACTATGTCGTGAATACTCATCATCGCTATTTAAATGAAGAGTTTCCACAGCTTACACCTTATGTGACAAAAGTTTTACGTGTACATGGTGTGGATTCCCCACACTTAAAAGAAGTTCACTCCCTTTTTCATACAATTAAAACAGAATTAGAACAACATATTATTAAAGAAGAGACAGAACTATTTCCCTATGTAAAAATCTACGAAAACGATCCTTCAAGTGAGAATTTAAATAAATTACTGGCTCAATTAGATGGGCTTGAATCAGAACATGATGCAGTCGGTCAAGCTTTAAAACAATTACGCGATGTAACAAATGATTTTGTCCCACCAATGGGAGCTTGCCGTACTTACCAACTTGTCTATAATCGGTTAGAAGCCTTGGAAGATGATACATTCCGCCATGTACATTTAGAAAATAATATATTATTTAAAAGAATTAAAGAATTAGGTTAATTCTTTTAAGGAGTCTCATAACAGCTGACCTCCCTAATGATCATAAGGGACTTAGTTCAGTCATGAGACTCTTCTTTTTTTATTCTTTTTCTTTTATTAATTCATTTGTTAAACTTTCTGGATCGTAAATATATTTATTTTTTTTATCTGAATGAACAAGGTTGTGATTTTTCATTTTAGTTAAAATACGACTAACCGTCTCCCTTGTTGTCCCAATCATTTGGGCGATTTCTTTATTCGTTAAAGGAATCATGACAGAAACCATTCCATCCTCCGTTTCCTTTCCATAACTATTGCCAAATCGGAGAAGCCACTTAATAAATTTCTCATATGTATCGTTTAATATTTGCGCTTCCAATCGTTGCTGCAATTCAGAGATTTTCTCTCCCATCATCCGATATAATTTCACCGCTGTCTCAGGCTGTTCTAGTAAAACTTTCTCAAATTCAGATAATAGAATATAGATGAGGTCGGTTTGCTCCATCGCAATTGAATTAGCTGGATATTCACTTTTTTGGAAGAAACCAATATGAGGAAACATATCTCCTGACTTTAAGACAGCAACAATCTGTTCTCTCCCTTGAATATCATTTCGATAAATTTTGATCGTACCTTCGTCAATAAAATAAACAGCCTCATGCTTTTCCCCTTGAAAAAAAATATGCTCCCCTCTTTTCACTGTTTTCTTCTTGGAGGTTAACGCTATTGACTCAATCTCTTGATCTGATAAATGTTTAAAAAGCGGTAAATCCTTTAAAATTGTGTACATTTTTCGACTCATTGCCCGTTCACTCCTATTTTTTCGAAGTTTGTGATCTTTATCACAACTTTTACCAATTCCATCAAGTATAATAATCTTGTAAACGTTAGGAGGGATGTTGAATGGAATTATGTTGCGGTAAAGTGCCAGGCCAAGGGAATCGCCCTATTTCTCAATTTTGCGAACCATTAGTAAGACTTTATCAGGAACATTCACCGTTGAATGAAATGAAGCAAGATCTATATGAAAGGGCTAAACAAACGAGTTCATCAACTGATCCACGAAATCATCTGTTACAACTTCGTGAAAAAGTTCTTTCATTCCAAAGAGCACTTGATCAACATTCACGAAGGGAAGAAGATGGTCTATTTGAAATGATGACAGCTCATATAGGGAAAGAATTAGGGCCGATTGCGATGATGGAATACGAGCATTCATTGGCAAATGAAAATATTCGTCTCTTTTTAGAACAGACCTCCCTTATGTCTGATAAACTGACGAAGGAAGAGGCCCTTGGATTCGCACAATATATCGTTACCGCATATGAAGTCTTAACTTCGCATTTTATGAAAGAAGAAAGCGTCTTATTTCCCATGGCTGAGCAAATGTTGTCTGATGAGGAAAAAAGACTTCTTGCCGAACGAATGGAAACAATTTAACCGAATTTCACGATCTTAGCAGTATCCTATTAGCGTACTTAACGATTAAATTTCTCTTTTGGGGCCAGTCCCCAAAATCTGATATCCCCTCTTTTATATATATTGTGTACCCCATAACCAATTGGTGAATGGGGCTTTTTCTTTTCTTAAAAATACCGGAACGGAGAGTTTAAGATGTTTGAGATCCACATCAGAAATGACCGCCTGGATATTTTTCAATTGGTTTAAAAGGATGAGATCCACTTCTTCTCTTATAAGAACCACTTTCGGAAATGGATGTTGTTTGTATCCCTCGATCAAAATAAAATCAATCGGAAGGAGTTTGTAAATGGATAATATATTTTGAATAGAAGGCTGTTCGATGGTTGCAACGATATTAACGATCCCTTCGCCTTCCACAGCCGTTGCAATAGCCCCATTTTCACGATGAGTGGAAGTGTCCTTCCCCTCATCCCCAATATAGGGGAGACCCCCATGTCCATGATGTTTAATCGTACCTACCGCAATATTATGTGCTTTGGCACTCTTAATAATATATTGGATAAGGGTCGTCTTTCCGCTATTTTGGTAGCCTACAACTTGGAAGATTTTTTGCTTTCTTGCCACGGTACATCACTTCCTGTTTCATCTTCTAAGAGAAGAACATCGACAAGATCCCCTGTTTTAAATCCCCTTGTACCTCCAGGCAATACCATTAAACAATTGGCCCAAGCAAGGGATGTGACAACATTTGATTTATCTAATCCTACTGGACTGACAAATAGTCTCCCCCCTTCTCCATAGTGGAGTTGACTGCGAACAAATCGATTAAATGGATTCGCCTTTGGAAAATCTTTTTGTAGTATCGCCGTGCCTTTAGCTAAAAAAGGCTTAGATTGATGCAACCAATAACGTATAATAGGACGAACATATAATTCGAATCCAACGTAACACGCTGACGGGTTCCCAGATAGACCAAATAATAATTTTCCATTACAAACAGCTGCTGTCGTCACACTACCTGGTCTCATCGCGATTTTATTAAATAATTTTTTTGCACCTAATCGATCGTATATTTCCGGTAAATAATCAAAATCACCGACTGAGACTCCCCCTGTTGTAATAACAAAATCACATTCTTCCACCGCAAGTTGAACCGTTTTCAACACGTCCTCTAAATGATCCTCACATTGTCCATACCGTCTGACTACTCCCCCTGCACGTTCAACTTGAGAAATAATCATATGACCATTTGAATTACGAATCTTTCCAGATTGTAATGGTTCATCCACCTCTAATAGTTCAGAACCCGTTGCTAATACACCAATGATTGGTCGACGAACCACAGGCACTTGGTTATATCCAAAGGTCGCGAGCAGTGCCTTAACACCAGGATTCACTTTTGTTCCTTCTTCGATTAGTTTATCCCCTTTTTTTGCATCCTCACCTTGAAAAGAGATATTTTCACCTTTTTTCATTTTACGTTTGATCGTGATGAACTTTTTCCCATCTTTTTCTGCTTCACTCGTCAGTTCAAGCATAATTACACAATCAGCTCCACTCGGAATGGCGGCCCCTGTCATAATCCGAATCGCTTGATTTTGTTTCAAATGGAAAGAGCTCACTTGTCCAGCCCCGATTTCATCCACAACTTCTAATTGAATCGGCTGTTCATTAGAACAACTGTCAGTATCTTCACTTCGAATGGCGAACCCATCGTAAGGTGAACGGTCAAAATGGGGGACATCATGGTCCGCTTTAAGAGGCTGACTTAAAAAACGTCCATCACTTTTTTCAATAGACACATATTCTTCATCCCCGTACTTTTTCCATTCCATTATTCTTTGAACAGCTTCTCCTACAGAAATTGGTTTTCGGCGTTCTATCACTTTGATCACCCTTTAGTTTTCATTTAATTGTTGAATCCCTTTTTCAAGCCTCTGATCAACCATTTTTGCATCTTCAATATGTTGTAAAATAAGTTCATGTGCCAAATTAAACAGTTGTTTCGCCTGTTGCATTTCGTTTTCAACTTGTAAGGATAGATTTTTCTGTTCTCCTATCATTTCCTTCATTTCATTTATGTTTAGTTGACTATGATTAATAGATTGTAAAACTTGAGCAATTTGTTCTGATGTTTCTGAACTAACAGCCATTCCTTTTTCTACAAGTTCTGTACTTAATTTAGTGGAAGCTAAAGCTTCAGAAATTTCCTTTTGAATGGCTGATGTTAATGTTTGAATATGTGAGATACTATCGGTCGTACTTTCAGCAAGTTTTTTTACTTCCTGTGCAACAACGGCAAATCCTTTTCCATGCTCACCTGCACGAGCAGCTTCAATGGATGCATTTAAAGCGAGTAAATTCGTTTGATCTGCAATTGTTTTAATAACTTCAACGATTGTATGAACTTCTTTTGAACGTTGATGTAACTGGGCCATATTTTGTTCCGATGTTTTTATGTTCTCTCCTAATTGTTGGATGACTTGTTCTGCATTCTTTACGTATTGATTCCCCTCTTGAGATTTTTTCACCATCTTGACAGAATAATCATGTAAAGAATCTCCCTTATCCAAAAGTGATGTGGATTTATTTGAACTTTGTTCGCTTAAATGAGCTACATTCGTAAATTTCTCTTCAATCTGATCAACCAGATCTCCCAACTCGTGATGTTGTCCATTGACATGCTCATGTTGGACAATTACGTCTGTAAGTTCCCTTTTGAGCTTCGAAAGCCAAATTGTCTTATCCTGTTCCTTTTGTACTAATTCATCTTTTAATGCCTTTATTTCATTTTCTAGTTCTAAAAATTTTGAGTCTTTATACTTAGATTTAAACATTTTACACCTCTTGTTCAGTTACCCTCCGATATATGACATTTCGATCTTAGATTTCTTACGTGTCCCTTTACTTTGCCGTTCAGAGGAATATTGATCTTCACGATGATTCCAAATTTGGATCATTTTCTCTTTTATCATAACATCTGAAGCATTAGAACGCATTAATTGACGAAGATCAAATCCATCGTTTGCAAATAAACAAGTAAAGAGTTTTCCATCCGCCGAAAGTCTTATACGTGTACAACTTGAACAAAAGGATTCAGAAACAGACGTTATAAACCCCACCTCTGTTCCTGTGTCATTATACTTATATCTTTTGGCAACTTCTCCAAAATAAGAGGGGTCGACCGGTTTCATTTCGAAATGTTGAGATAATAGTTGAAAAATCTCTTTTTTCGACATGACTTGATCCCAATTCCATCCATTGGTATTCCCAACATCCATAAATTCAATAAATCTTAAAGAAACCCTTTTTTCACGACATAATTTGGCCATTGGAATGATTTCACAATCATTGACCCCTTTTTGAACAACCATGTTCACTTTTACCTTTAATCCAGCTGCCAATGCGGCATCTATCCCTTTTATGACTGCTTCCGAGCGGACACCACGCCCATTCATTTTGGTGAAAATCTCATTATCTATAGCATCTAAACTAACATTCGCTCGTTTAATTCCTGCAGAAAATATTTCACTGGAGTATTTCGGTAATAATAACCCATTCGTTGTTAACCCAATATCATCAATACCCTCTATCCTTGATAACCTTTTCAGTAATTGAGGTAAATCCTTGCGCATGAAGGGCTCCCCACCGGTAATTCTAATTTTTTTTACCCCTAAATCCCGAAAGATAATAGCCACTCTTTCAATTTCCTCAAAGGTAAGTACCTCACTTTTCGGTAAAAAAGCAAAGTCCTTTCCAAATATTTCGGCAGGCATACAATATTGACAACGAAAATTACATCGATCTGTGACAGAAATTCGTAAATCTCGTAATGGTCGTTGTAATTTATCGAAAATTTTATCCGTCAATGTTCTCAACTCCCCCGTAGAACGAAATATTTGTTTATTTTAACAAATGAATCCTCATACAATTGTGACAAATATCACTTTAAATAGAAAGAGGAGCAATCTTATAAATATCACTTTAAATAGAAAGAGGAGCAATCTTATAAATAGCTCCCCGTAAATGATTAAGCTAAATGGCCTTTATCATCCCTACTTAACTCACTAAACATCCCTACGTAATTTTTCACTTCACCTGCTTCATTTTTAACCGCACTAATGGTTAACCATTGCAAATAAAGTTCACCCGTTTTTTTCTTATTCCAAATTTCCCCTTGCCAGAATCCTTTTACTTTTATAGTATCCCACATCATCTGGTAAAATTCCTTTTTATGTTTACCCGACTGCAATACACGCGGTGTTTGACCTATCATTTCAGATGAATCATACCCTGTAATCGCAGTAAATGCTGGATTCACATTTAATATTTTTCCCTCTATATCAGTGATGAGAATAGCCTCAGCTGTATGGTTGATGACATTCTTGGCTAACTCTAAGTTTTCTTGATAATACATCATAATGACAATGATCAAACTGGCTAATGCAACTTGTGATAAAGCCATAAATCCTATGGCGTAATGGCCAGTTAAATTGAATAGAATGGATAGAATGAGAGGTGGGAAAAAGCCTCCAAGCCCCCCCATCGCTGAGACGATTCCATTGACAATACCAGCCTGTTTTGAAAAATAAAGTGGGACAAGTTTAAAGATCGTTCCATTTCCAATTCCAGCGAAAAAAGCAATTGCCAAACAACCAATTGTATATAATAATAAAGAAGGTGTAAATGCTAATAATAAACCTGAGAGAGTTAAACATGTAAATACAATCATTAAAATTTTGAATGAATTAAATTTATCCCCAAGCCAACCACCAATTGGTCTCATTGCTGTTGCTAACACGATAAATCCAGCGGTTCTCATACCTGCGTCTACTTTGTCTAATTCAAAATGAGACACTAAAAAGTTTGGAAGGTAAATGGTAAAGGCAACGAAAGCCCCAAAAGTTAAAAAATAGAATAAACTTAAAAACCATAATTTAGGATTTTTGTAAACACTTTTAATTTGTTGCATTAATGGTGTATTCACTTTTGGCTCTTTTTTATCACCTAAAAAGAAGTTTAGTACCGCAAATGCGATCAAAAGAATAATGAGTAGTTGTACAGTGGTTTGCCAACCAAATTTCACAGCTAAAACTGGGGCAGAGAAGGTTGTCACAGCCGTACCTATATTCCCTGCTCCATAAATTCCATTCACAAGTCCATGTTTCTCACGCGGATAATATTTTGGAATAGATGTTACCCCTACTGAAAAGATCGCCCCACCAATTCCAATAAAAAGACCACCAATCAAAAGGTCTGTTAAACTATCGGCAATACTTATAAAATAAACAGGAAAGATTAATAAAATAAAGCTAATTGAAAATATTTTTCTTGCACCGTACTTATTTGTCCAATAACCAATAGGAACACGTAAAATCGATCCAAGTATAACAGGTACTGCTGTGACCAGTGATAATTGTCCAGGTGTTAAAGAAATATCCTCTTTAATAAAAGGCATTAACGATGAAATAATCACCCAAACCATGAATCCCGCTATTAAACTAAATGTTTGCAATGGGAGCTGTAATTTTTGGACTTTCATTTCTAAATTCTCCTCTCAACGACAATTGTTCATAGCAATGTTATCAATGCTGAACCTTATGACTATATAGTAGGTAATGTCCTCATGAAAAGGTGTGATGAACTTCACATTTAGCATATGGTTCATTTTTCTGTCACTTTTATTTAAATTAGCTATAATAAATAGAAGATGTTCCCAATCCGATTTTTATGTTATTCTATATTCCTTATTATCATTTGCATAGTGAATAACTATTTATAAAAGAAAAGGTGATGTTTTATGACCTCACAACCATTAAAATCAACTCATTCAGTCGAAATTAAAGAACTTATTCGATTTTCTGAAAGAAGGATCAAAATAAAAAAAGGGGATTATTTATTCCAAGAAGGGATGACGGCGGAAGGACTTTATATTATTTTATCTGGAAAGGTTCAAATTAGTAAAATCACTCCAGATGGTCGTGAACTCTCCCTTCGTATATGTGGAGAAAATGAAATTTGTGGAGAACTAACTCTTTTCACCTACTCCCCTCAATATTTATTAACAGCTAAAGTGATTGAAGATGGTGAGGCCGCTGTGATTTTGAAAGATCAACTAGAAAAGGAACTATTTAAAGACAGCACTTTAGCATTAGAATTTATGAAATGGATGAGTGATCATTTCCGAAAAACACAGACCAAATTTCGCGATTTAGTGCTACACGGAAAAAAAGGGGCGCTATTCTCAACGCTAATCCGAATGACCAATAGTTATGGTGTGGAAACGAAAAAGGGAATTCTAATTGATTTACCACTAACCAATCAGGAGCTAGGAAATTTCTGTGGGACCTCCAGGGAAAGTGTGAACCGGATTTTGAATGAATTAAAACACGACGGCATTATCTCTATGAAAAAAGGAAAAATTACCATTCATGATCTTCAATTTTTAAAAGACGAAATTGGTTGTGAAAATTGCCCTGCTATTTATTGTAGTATTGAATAAAGAGAAAAAAGATTGTGTGCAAACTAAAATGCACACAATCTTTTTTTACGATTATAAAATTTAGGATTGTTGATATCACCCTTTAAAAATGTTGTCCACGGCAAGTCTTCAGCGCCGATGGGCGAGGCGCTTCCGCATTTGTTATGCTTTCTTTTTTTCTTTTCGCATTGCTTTTGGTATATAGACACATGCTGGTTCACTTTCTAAATAATCACCAGTTAAAGCATAGGCACGAGAACGTGAACCCCCACACACATTTCGGAATTCACATACACCACATTTTCCTTTATAGCTGTCTGGATTTCGTAGTTCTTTAAAGATCGGTGAATCGCGGTAAATGGAAGCCAAGCTTTCGTCCCGGACATTCCCTCCTTTAATAGGTAGTAGTCCACTAGGAAAGACATCGCCTATATGGGAAATAAATACAAAACCATTTCCATCATTTACACCTTTTGGTGCCCGACCTAGACCATCAATTCTTCCTGTTTTTCCTTCCTGAAGTGCCATTTCATAATGGATTTGTTGTTCCATATTTTTGGATTCACGCATTTTTTGCTGAATCACAACTCTTCGATAATGTTGAGCAGCTGTCGTTTTAATATCAAAAGGTACCTTTTTGCTTACTTCATAAAGCCAACGCATTACTTTTTCATGTTCTACTGGAGAAACCATATCATTTTCTTTCCCACGACCAGTTGGGACTAAAAAGAACACACTCCATAATTCACATCCAAGTTCCTCTACTAATTTGGCCATTTGATCAAGCGCATCAATATTATATTTTGAAATAACGGTATTAATTTGGACAGGCATATCTAGTTCATGAAGCCAATGAATCCTTTCGAGGGTCAAATCAAATGATCCACTCGTTCCCCTGAAATGATCATGAATTTCAGCCGTAGGACCATCTAGACTAAATGCCCAACGTGATAACCCTGCTTCCTTTCCTTGTTGGATTGCTTCTTTCGTTACATTTGGAGTTGCACTCGGTGTCATTGAAACTCGAATATTTTTTTCTACAGCATAACGGGCCAAATCGAACACATCTGGTCTCATAAGGGGATCCCCACCAGTAAAAACGAGGAGGGGAGAATCCATATCGGCTATTTGATCAATTAATACTTTTCCTTCTTCGAAAGTAAGCTCACGCGGGTCCCTTCTATACTGCGCTTCTGCTCGACAATGAATACATTTCAATTGACATGCTCTCGTTAATTCCCAGATTACGATGAAAGGATCTTGATGATAATCACGCGGAATCACAATGGATCATCTCCTTTTACTTTATTCCTACCACGAATTGTATATAGTGATATGTTTTTTATTATAGTGATAATCCCTATCGATCGCTGTGAGACATGTCACATTCCTTGGAAAAGCATATCGCAACGAAAAAACGGACGCTTATGATCACGTCCGTTTTCATTCTGAATATTAGTTTACAAATTTTCCTGTCTTTCCAATTGACTCCCAATAGTCATTTCTTAAGTGAAGCTTTTGAATTTTTCCTGAAGCTGTTTTTGGTAACTCCTCAACAAATGTGACACCTGTAACCGCTTTAAAATGGGCTAGTTTAGCACGGGAGAAATCAATTAATTCCTTCTCTGTTACGGTTTTATCCTTTCTTAATACAACGTAAGCATGTGGTGTCTCCCCCCATTTTTCATGAGGAACCGCAATAACCGCCGCTTCTAAAACCGCTGGATGCTCATATAGTACCCCTTCTACTTCGATGGAGGAAATATTTTCACCGCCACTTATGATGACATCTTTTTTACGATCGACAATATCCACATTTCCATACTCATCAACTGTTCCCATATCACCTGTATGAAGCCAGCCATTTTGAATCGCTTCCATTGTAGCTTCTTGATTTTTCCAATATCCTAACATGACACCGTTTCCACGTACAATGACTTCGCCGATTTGTTTTCCGTCTTTTTCCACTTCTTCTCCGAGATCGTTAACCACCTTCACTTGCGTCCCTATCATCGCATACCCAGCCTTTGCTTTCATACGATATTGTTCTTTAATTGGTAAATCTTCAAAATGGCTACGAACACGTGAAAATAGACTTAATGGAGATGATTCAGTCATTCCATATACTTGAATAAATTCCCAACCAAGTTCTTGTTCCACTTTTGCCACAAAAGATGGAGGTGGAGCAGATCCTGCTATTACAACTCTTACATCCTGTTCTATTTGTGGAACATTTTCCTCATGATATTGAATAAGGCTATTTAATACAGTCGGTGCCATATGCATGACTGAAACACGATGTTTTAGAATATGTTCAAAAATAGCCTGTGGACTAGGCTTACGTAAACAAACATGTGTGGCGCCATTTGCGGTATAGTAGAATGGGGAACCCCAACCATTTACATGAAACATCGGCAAAATATGTAAATATTTGTCCTGATCAGTCACTCGCAAATGATGCATAGTTGATAATGCATGGATATAATTATTCCGATGGGTCAGCATAACTCCTTTTGGGTTTCCAGTCGTACCACTAGTATACAGTAAACTACAAACATCATTTTCATCTAATAGAGCTCGATCAAAAGCCGTCTTCGGTTGTTCATTTAACCAAACATCATAATCGATTTCATTTGTATCCTCATTTTTATAATGAACAATAATTGTTTTCACCGTCTCCAATTGATCTTTAATTGGTACAATCAAATCGTATAAATCCCCGTCCACGAATAATATTTTAGATTCACTATGATTTAAGATGAATAAATAATCGTCTGGTTTTAAACGAATATTTAACGGAACCATGATAGCCCCTAATTGGAAGATTCCGTAAAATCCCTCTAACATTTCAAGTGTATTCGGCGCTAAATAAGCTACCTTGTCCCCTTTTTGTACCCCCAAACCTTTTAATCCGTGTGAAAGCTGATTAACTCGTTCGTTCAGTTGATGATATGTAAAAGAACGGTCATCACAGATCACCCCAGTTTTATCACCATAATAGGTAACGGCTCGATCTAAAAATTGAGTCAAAACTAAAGGTACATTCACATTTTTTCCCCCTTTGCCTGATATGTCAGAAAATTCGAATTCAACAAAATTGTATCACATTTTTTTATTGCAATTCAAACGATATTTTAAAATGAATAATAATTGTTGAGTTTTTTCCCTTTTTTAGGAAAAATTCTATGAATAATGCCAAATTCTTAATATTCAAACCGATTGACAATATTGTGACAGTAAAATAATATGTGACGAACTTAACACCTATTAAGTTCAGTAAAGCTTATAGTGAAAGTACGTTAGCACAACTTAAAGGAGTGTACGAATCATGAAACAAAAAAAATCACCTTTAGCAAAAAGATTGCGATATTTTGCTCCAACTGAGCGCTTTAATCAAAATCATAGTGAAATACATGAAGGAAATAGAGAATGGGAAAATGCCTACCGCCGTCGTTGGCAATATGATAAAGTAGTCCGCTCGACCCATGGTGTGAACTGTACAGGATCTTGTTCTTGGAATATATATGTCAAGGACGGAATTGTCACGTGGGAAGGACAACAATTGGATTATCCATCTACCGGTCCGGATATGCCCGATTTTGAACCACGCGGTTGTCCTAGGGGAGCAAGTTTCTCTTGGTATATTTATAGCCCTCTTCGCGTGAAATATCCGTACATTCGTGGCGTGCTTTTAAATATGTGGCGAGAAGCATTAACCAAACATACGAACCCCTTAGAGGCATGGAAAAGTATTGTAGAAGATCCAGATAAAGCAAAGCAATATAAACAAGCTCGAGGAAAAGGTGGATTTGTTC
Organism: Oikeobacillus pervagus; assembly: GCF_030813365.1. Classification (NCBI taxonomy): domain Bacteria; kingdom Bacillati; phylum Bacillota; class Bacilli; order Caryophanales; family Bacillaceae; genus Oikeobacillus; species Oikeobacillus pervagus. Next base: position 6,327 of record NZ_JAUSUC010000049.1, on the reverse strand, counting down.
GTTCTACTTGGGAAGAATCCGCTAAATTAGTAGCAGCTTCTCTCCTATATACGGTCATGAAATATGGTCCTGACCGAAATGTCGGATTTTCACCTATTCCTGCTATGTCCATGTTAAGTTTTGCTGGGGGATCTCGTTTTATGTCGCTTATGGGAGGTCCAATGTTAAGTTTCTATGATTGGTATGCTGACCTTCCTCCTGCTTCTCCGCAAGTTTGGGGGGATCAAACAGATGTTCCCGAAAGCTCTGATTGGTATAACTCTGGATACATTATTACATGGGGTTCAAATGTCCCATTAACACGTACCCCAGATGCCCACTTTTTAGCTGAAGCTCGTTACCGCGGAGCAAAAGTCGTATCCATGAGCCCTGATTACGCTGAATCAACAAAATTTGCGGACGATTGGCTAAGTGTGAAACAGGGAACGGACGGCGCTGTCGCAATGGCGATGGGACATGTTATTTTAAAAGAGTTTTATCTTGATCAACAAGTTAATTATTTTACAAACTACGCAAAAAAATATACAGATTTCCCATTTCTAGTCACCCTAAAAAAATCGGGAGATCAATTTACCGCTGACCGATTCTTAAATGCTGGTGACATCGGAAGAGTCTCGGAAAATAGTGACTGGAAACCTGTTGTTTGGAATGAGCAATCTAACCAATTTGCTGTACCGAATGGCACGATGGGCTCTCGTTGGGAAAAGAAAGGAAAATGGAATTTAAAACTCCAAGATGAGGAGACGAATGAAACCATTGACCCATGTCTTACTTTACTAGGGAAAGAAGAAGCAATCGGAAAAGTGCTCATTCCTTACTTCTCAGATGAAGGCAATCATACATTAGAACGTGCCGTACCAATGAAAAAAATCATCAAAAATGATGGGGAAGAAATCTACTATACGAGTGTTTTTGATCTAGTCCTAGCAAATTATGGAGTGGATCGTGGAATCGGTGGTGAAGTAGCCACTTCATATGATGATGATATTCCATTCACACCAGGATGGCAGGAGAAAATAACTGGAGTGAAAAAAGATTTAGTGACAAAAATTGCTCGTGAATTCGCACAAAATGCGATTGATACCAATGGTCGTTCCATGATCATCGTTGGCGCTGGAATTAACCACTGGTTCAATTCAGATACCATTTACCGTGCTGTCCTCAATTTAATTTTATTTGTTGGAGCACAAGGAGTAAATGGTGGCGGATGGGCTCATTATGTTGGTCAGGAAAAATTAAGACCGGTTGAAGGTTGGCAAACCATTGCGATGGCCAAAGACTGGGGAAGCCCACCAAAATTGCAAAATGGAACTTCCTTTTTCTACTTTGCCACCGATCAATGGCGCTATGAAGATACACCAGTCGGAACACTTGCGTCCCCAGTATTAGGGGAATCTCGCTACCAGCATCATGGAGATTACAATGTTTTAGCTGCAAGACTTGGTTGGCTCCCTTCTTACCCCACATTTGAGAAAAACGGGATTCATTTATATGAAGAAGCGGTCCAAAAAGGGTATTCGACACCGGAAGAAATCGGTCAATTTGTCGCAAAACAATTAAAAGAAAAGCAATTGCGTTTTTCGATTGAAGATCCAGATAATGAGAATAATTTCCCTCGCAACTTAATTGTATGGCGAGCAAATTTAATTTCTAGTTCTGGAAAAGGTCATGAATATTTCTTAAAACATTTACTTGGTACAACTCATGGCTTATTAAATGAGGATCAAGATAGTATCCGTCCTGAAGAGATTACTTGGCGTGATAAAGCCCCAGAAGGAAAATTAGACTTACTTATTAACTTGGATTTCCGCATGGCGGGAACTGCACTTTATTCGGATGTTATTTTCCCAGCATCCACTTGGTATGAAAAAGAAGACTTATCTAGTACAGATATGCACCCTTTCGTTCATCCTTTTAATGCAGCAATTTCGTCACCTTGGGAAGCCCGATCAGATTGGAGCATTTTCAAAACTCTAGCAAAAGCGGTAAGTGAACTGGCCAATGAAGTGGGACTTGAGCCAATGAAAGAAGTTGTCGCCAATCCTCTTCTTCATGATACACCTCAGGAAATGGCACAACCGCTAGGAAAAATTAAAGATTGGTCAAAAGGAGAATGTGAACCGATTCCTGGAAAAACGATGCCACAAATCAATGTAGTAGAAAGAGATTACCGAACCATTTATGAAAAGATAAATGCCCTCGGTACCAACGTTGGAAAACAACCGATTGGAACAAAAGGAATTTCATGGTCTGCTAAGGATGAATATGAAAAATTGAAAGGCATACTCGGAACACACCATGGGGGACTTTCGAAAGGCTGCCCAGATATTAGTGATGCAAGAAAAGCTTCAGAGGCTGTTTTAACTCTTTCCTCTACCACGAACGGAAGAATGGCTGTGAAGGCTTGGGAATCCCTTGAAAAAGTGACGAATTTACAATTAAAGGATTTAGCACAAGAACGGGAGGAAGAGTGCTTTACATTTGATCAAATTACAGCACAACCGAAAACAGTCATCACCTCCCCTGCTTTCAGTGGTTCTGAAAAAGGTGGAAGAAGATATTCACCATTTACAACCAATATTGAAAGACTGATTCCATTCCGTACTATTACGGGTAGACAGAGTTTCTATCTCGATCATGAAATGATGACGGAGTTTGGAGAAAATATGGCGACATTTAAGCCGATTTTACAACATAAACCGTTTCATTCGAATCGACCAGATATTGAAGGAAAAGAAATTACATTAAATTATTTAACTCCACATAATAAGTGGTCCATACACAGTATGTACTTTGATTCACAGCCAATGTTAACCCTTTTCCGAGGTGGACCGACTGTCTGGATGAATAAAGATGATGCTCTTGAAGCCAATATTCAAGATAATGATTGGATCGAATGTTTCAACCGAAATGGTGTTGTCGTAGCACGTGCAGTCGTTTCCCATCGTATTCCTAGAGGAATGGCCTTTATGCATCATGCTCAAGACCGACACATTAACGTACCTGGATCAAAACTGACCCATAATCGTGGAGGTACACATAATAGTCCAACACGCATTCATGTGAAGCCTACTCATATGATTGGTGGATATGCCCAATTAAGCTATGGCTGGAACTACTATGGGCCTACAGGAAACCAACGTGATTTAAATGTGGTCATTCGCAAGCTTAAGGAGGTTGATTGGCTTGAAGATTAAAGCACAAGTCGGAATGGTAATGAATTTAGATAAATGTATCGGTTGTCATACGTGTAGTGTTACATGTAAAAACACATGGACGAATCGCCCTGGTGCAGAATATATGTACTTTAATAATGTTGAAACAAAACCAGGGATTGGTTATCCGAAACGTTGGGAAGATCAAGAAAAATACCAAGGTGGATGGGAACTCCGTCGCGGGAAACTTGAGTTGAAATCAGGTTCAAAAACAAATCGACTCATTAGTTTATTCTATAATCCTTATCAACCAACCATTGATGATTATTATGAACCATGGAACTATGATTATGAAACTTTAACAAATAGTCCAGCAAAAAAACATCAACCAGTAGCACGCCCTAAATCAGCTCTTACGGATGAATATATGGAAATCCTTTGGGGACCAAACTGGGAAGATGACTTGGCCGGAGCACATGTTACCGCTCATCGCGATCCAAATGTTGAAAAAATGGAAGAATCCATTCGGACTGAATTTGAAGATGTCTTTATGATGTATCTCCCACGAATTTGTGAACATTGTTTAAATCCTTCATGTGTGTCTTCATGTCCAAGTGGAGCGATGTATAAACGCGATGAGGATGGTATCGTCCTTGTCGATCAAAACGCCTGCCGTGCCTGGAGATTTTGTGTTTCTTCTTGCCCGTATAAAAAAGTATATTTTAACTGGAAAACGAATAAAGCGGAAAAATGTACATTATGTTTTCCAAGAATCGAAGCAGGTATGCCAACGATTTGCTCAGAAACATGTGTCGGCCGGATTCGCTATATCGGTGTCATGCTATATGATGCGGATCGGGTACAAGAAGCAGCTTCTGTAGAAGATGAAAAGCAATTATATCATGAGCAGCTCAAAGTATTTCTCGATCCTCATGATCCAGAAGTCATCGCAGCCGCTCGAGCAGAAGGTATTCCAGAAGATTGGATCATCGCAGCTCAAAAATCACCGATTTATAAAATGATTATTGATTGGAAAATTGCTCTTCCCCTTCATCCAGAATATCGGACAATGCCAATGGTTTGGTATATTCCACCTCTTAGCCCGATTATGAATACAATTGAAGGAGTTGGAAGCAATGTTTCCGCAGAAGATATATTCCCGGCTATAGACAATATGAGAATACCAATTGAGTATCTTGCTAATCTCTTAACAGCTGGTGATGAACACCATATTCGCTCAACCTTGAAAAAAATGGCCGTTATGAGAAGTCATATGCGTTCTGTCCAAACAAATAAACCAATAAACGAGAATCTATTAAAAGAAGTCAACTTAACAAGCGAACAAATCGAACAAATGTATCGTCTTTTGGCAATTGCAAAATATCAAGATCGTTTCGTGATCCCCCCTTCTCATAAAGAAGAAGTAGCCGATCTTTATATGGAACAAGGAGCTTGTGGCCTAGACTTCGCAGGAGGACCCGGAAGCTGCGGAACATTGTAAAAACAAAGGCGGAAGCGACTTGATTATCGGCGGACGAATTTTCGTAGTTTTCGACTGAGATAAAGGAAACACGGCGAGGTATTCCACGAGCCGATGTTGACTTATCGGAGGAAGAAAACGGAGAAATTCGCTAGCCGATAGGCGCTGGAGCTAGACGTCAACAAATGCGAAAGCACCTGCTCCTCGGCGTACGGATTTCGCAAGTTTCGACTGATCTGTAGCGCAGTTTGCCACAGAAAGTACATTCATTCACCTCCAGTAGCTAGGAGCATCCAAGCGATCGTTGTTTAGCCCAGAAAACGTATTTTGATAAAAAGATAAAGGAGTAATTGACATGGATTCGAACGAGCTTCAAACTGTGTTTCGTTGTACCTCTTTCCTTCTCTCCTACCCGAATCAACAATGGAGAGAAGGATTAGGAGATTGTGAGAAGGAATTACAAGCAATTACACAGCCACAACTCCATCAGCCAATCGCAAATTTTTTACTTACGGCCAAAAAAAGCGATCCAGAAAAGTTTATTCAAGAATATATCTATTTATTCGATTTTGGGAAAAAAACCAATATGTATTTAACCTATGGAAATAATGGAGAACAACGAGAACGAGGGATGGAACTTCTCGCATTAAAAACAATTTATCAAGCGGCTGGATTTAAAGTAACCGATCAAGAATTGCCTGATTATTTGCCCTTACTGTTAGAATTTGCATCGATTGCAAATCTCTCTTCTGTTCGAACCGTTCTTGGAAAATATCAATCGCAAATGATCGAGTTAAAAAATAAATTAATAGAAAGTGAAAGTATCTATCACCATTTACTTGAAGCCAGTATATTAGCCAGTTCACAGATCGAAGAGGAATTCTCCGCCGAAGGGAGTACATTATGATGGATCAATTTTTATGGGTTATCCTTCCTTATCTAGCTTTAACGATTTTTGTTGGTGGTCATATTTATCGTTATCAGCACGATCAATTTGGCTGGACTTCGAAATCAAGCGAAATTTTAGAAAAGAAAAAACTTCGACTTGGCAGCACTCTATTTCATTGGGGCATCATTTTTGTATTTGGTGGACATGTGATGGGCATTCTGATTCCAATATCTGTCTACGAAATGATGGGGATTTCAAAGCATTTTTACCATAATATATCGCTTATTTTCGGATTACCAGCTGGAATTGTTGCTTTTATCGGCTTACTCATCCTATATCAACGGAGATTGACTGTAAAAAGAGTCCGTTCAACTAGTTCAAAAGGAGACTTCGTTGCCCTCTTCTTTTTACTCATCGTGATGGGTTCAGGATTATTTGCTACAGTGTTTAATATTGATTCACATGGATTTGATTACCGTACAACGATCGGTCCTTGGTTTAGAGGTTTATTCATTTTCCAACCTGATGCAAGTTTAATGGAAACTGTTCCTGTTTGGTTCAAAATTCATATATTAGCTGCCTTTGGAATTTTTGCAACATGGCCATTCACACGCCTAGTTCATGTTTTCAGCTTGCCATTAAAATATTTATCTAGAAGCTATGTGGTTTACAGAAAACGTGGAAAAACAATTCGTTCGTAAAACAACAACAATCGAGTAGAGTGAACGAATCGGAATTTTGATTCGTTCGACCCTCTCACACCACCGTACGTACGGTTCCGTATACGGCGGTTCAATAATTTG
>NZ_JAUSUC010000048.1 GCF_030813365.1 Oikeobacillus pervagus | reverse complement strand
TGGGATGCCTCGCCGTGTTTCCTTTATCTCAGTCGAAAACTGCAAAATTCGTACGACGATGAACAAGGCGCTTTTGCATTTGTTGCCGTCTAGCTCCAGCGCCTATCGTCTAGCGAATTTCTACGTTTCCTCCCTCCGATAAGTCAACATCGGCTCGTGGGATGCCTCGCCGTGTTTCCTTTATCTCAGTCGAAAACTGCAAAATTCGTACGACGATGAACAAGGCGCTTTTGCATTTGTTGCCGTCTAGCTTCAGCGCCTATCGTCAAGCGAATTCCTCCGTTTTCTCCCTCCGATAAGTCAACATCAGCTCGTGAACGACCTAGCTGTGTTTCCTTTATCTCAGTCGAAAACTTGCGAAATCCGTATGACGATGAGCAGGCGCTTGCGCTTTTGTTATTCTGAATTTACCATAATGGCAGCCACTTGTTTTAGTCGCTCATAGAAGAAAATTCCTGCTGGCTGTTGATCTAAGCCTACTTCTTTGAAAGCTTCTTTCATACAGCGAAGCCAGCATTCCGCGCGCTTTGAGGTAATTTCAAAAGGGAGATGTCGCTGTCTCATAGCTGGGGGGCCAAATTCCTGGCTATAAAGAGGTGGACCGCCTGTGAACTGGGTTAAGAAAAGCCGCTGTTTTCTCATGATTTCCCCCATATCCCCTTCAAATATCGGACTTAAATCTGGATCTGCATATACTTTTGGATAAAAGGCTTTCACTAACTGATCGATCATATCTGCGCCGATCTCATCATATAAAGTTTGTAGTGGTTGAGTCATCCTACACCCCTCCCAAATAGAATAATTATTTCTATTATAACCTTTTTTGGAGGACGGAATTGTAATATAAATCACATTTTGAGGGAAAATAGAATGAATAGGAAGCACCCATCCTTTTTTAGCGAAAAAGGATGGTGCATGTTTTATTTTCATGTATAATGAAAAAAGAAAGATCTTTCAATGTCCAATATGGTCGAACGAATGAAAATTTCATATGATGAACGGATTAGGTGCTCATAAAGCTTAAAAAGGGAAGTTGGTGTAAATCCAACACGGTCCCGCCACTGTAAATGGGAGCAAACTGCAAGATCCACTGTATGAAGAGATACGGGAAGGAGTGGTTTGTGTTGATCATAAGTCAGGAGACCTGCCTAAATTCGAACACCGATAGGCTTACGTGGATAGGTGGGTGTGATGTAGTCGTTTTTTTATGCTGTTCACAACACCTTTATCGTTTATACGTAGAGGTGTTATTTTTATATAGGACTGTTTTCGTAAATGTAGTTTGAAAAGAGTCTCACATGATATAAACAAAAGGAGATGGAATACACCAATGAAAAAGTTATTATCATTACTTTTTTCAGTTTTTTTGGTCACAGGTTTATTAGCTGCTTGTGGAACAGATCAAGCAAAGCCTGAGCCGAAAGAAAATAAGCAAGTCGATGAACAAGCTACATCAACCTTTCCTGTAAAGGTTAAAGATGCAACAGGAAAAGTCCTCGAAATAGAAAAGCAGCCGAAGCGGATTATTCCATTGATCCCAAGTAATACGGAGATTGCTTTTAGTTTAGGATTAGATAAAGAAATTGTTGGGGTCACAGATAATGATACATATCCTGAACAAGTGAAAGATATTGAAAAAGTGGGCGGACTTGAAATCAATCTTGAAAAAATTGTGGCCTTAAAACCAGATTTAGTCTTGGCTCATAATTCAAATGCCCATAATTCCAAAGAAGGATTTAAGCAAATGGAAGAGGCTGGAATTCAAGTCCTAGTCGTCAACGATGCGAAAAATTTTGATGAAGTATATGAATCCATTGAAATGATTGGAAAAGCTACAGGGAAAGTAAAAGAAGCGGATACATTAATCGATGATATGAAAGCTGACCTTGAGAAGATCAAGGAAAAGGCTACAGAAATTAAGGATGATGAAAAGAAAAGAGTCATGATCGAAATATCACCAGCTCCTGAAATTTATGCCGCTGGAAAAAATACATTTATGCAAGAAATGCTTGACATTATTCATGCAGAAAATGTTGTAGAGCAAGAAGGTTGGCCACAACTAAACCAAGAAGCGATTATAGAAATGGATCCTGATGTCATCGTGGCAACTCACGGCTTTTACACTAAAAATCCAATAGAAAAGATCCTAAGCCGTAAAGGTTGGGAAGATATGAAGGCAATAAAAAATAAACAAGTATTTGAAGTGCACGCAGATTTAGTCAATCGTACTGGCCCTAGACTAATAGAAGGAGTAGAGGAACTTGCCAAAGCAATCTATCCAGATGTTTTTGCTGAATAAAGGATTGGCTTATGTTTTCTCCTTTACCTTCTTAATTTTATCGATGTTAGTAGGTATCTCCATCGGAACCGTTTCTGTTCCTTTTGGAGATATTCTTTTATTAATTTCCCACCATTTATTCCATACATCAATTGGAAATGTAGATGGGATGTTCAATAATATCGTATGGGATATCCGCTTACCACGGGTAATTCTTGCAGGAATAGTGGGTGCTTCTTTAGCAATTGCGGGAGCTGCCTTTCAAGGATTGCTTCGTAACCCATTAGCCGATCCCTACACATTAGGGGTCTCATCTGGGGCGTCTGTTGGGGCGGTTATGACGTTGTTCTTTCATATTACCTTACCGCTCGTCGGAAATTACACCTTGCCGATCATAAGTATTCTTACATCAATTGCAACGATTTTCATTGTTGTTATGTTCGCCCAAAAAATTGAACGGTCGATGAAAGTAGAAACGATCATTTTAACGGGGATTATTTTCAGTTCTTTTCTTGGAGCTTTCATTTCCCTGATGATTGCTTTGACGGGGGAAGAACTTAGACAAATTATCGGCTGGCTTTTAGGGAGTGTATCGATGAGGGGATGGGATTATATTCAAATTATTTTTCCTTTCTTTATTATTGGTTCATTATTACTAATGTCATGCACTCGGGAATTAAATGCTCTATCCTTTGGGGAGGAAAAAGCACAACATCTTGGTGTGAATGTGCAACGGAAAAAAATGCTGATTCTTATTTCTGGTTCAATTTTAACAGGGGCAGCAGTTGCTGTATCTGGGACGATTGGTTTTGTTGGCTTAGTCATCCCTCATTTTGTGAGAATCATTTGGGGACCTGATCATCGTCATTTACTTCCATTATCAATGATGATTGGAGCAGGATTTTTAATTTTAACCGACTTAATTTCACGTACGATTATTTCCCCGTCACAGCTTCCGATCGGTGTCATCACCGCTTTAATTGGTGCACCTGTTTTTGCCCTTATTTTAATAAGAAAGCATTCGAAAGGAAGAGGAACAGCATGATCGAAGTAAATAACCTTTCAGGTGGATATCATGGAACACCCATCGTTCAGCAAGTATCATTTTCCGTTCGGCAGGGGGAACTTTTCGGCATTTTAGGGCCAAATGGGAGCGGAAAAACCACCCTATTAAAAATGTTAAGCGGAATCCTTTCATCTCAACAAGGAAGCGTCAAGATAAAGGAAAAGTCATTGAAACAGTACACTGCAAAGGAATTAGCTCAAGTAGTCGCTGTTCTTCCACAAATTTTATCGCAAGAATTTTCTTATACTGTGAAGGAGACGGTAGCACTTGGAAGATACGCCCATCAAAAAGGACTATTTCGCACATGGTCAGAGGATGATGAAGCAATCGTCCAACGAGTAATGGCCCAAACAGGTGTGGCTAAATTCCAAAAACATTCTTTACACGAGCTCTCAGGTGGGGAGAAACAACGGGTCTATTTAGCTCAAAGTTTAGCCCAGCAACCAGAAATTCTTTTGCTAGATGAACCAACGAATCATTTAGATCTTTCCTATCAAAAGGATTTATTGGATTTATTAAAAAAAATGGCAAAGGAATGTGGGTTAACGGTTATATCGATATTCCATGATCTTAATTTAGCAGGGTTATATTGTGATCAATTATTGCTATTGGAGAAGGGGAAAGTGAATAAGCTAGGCCATCCGAGTGAAATTTTAAAAGAACATCGAATTAATTCAGTTTACAATACGAATGTGAAAAAACAATCACATCCGCAAATTCCAAAGCCACAAATGAGTATCCTTCCAGAACAATTACAGGAGGAAATGGCTAAAATTAAGTTAAATGAAGCATGGCTTTCACAATCTGCGGAGATGATCCGTTTCGAATCGCCTATCCCAATGAGAACATTATCCGCTGGGGTCATTGGTTCAGGCTGGGGATGGCATCGAACGTTTGTGAACCGTCATGTGGATAAAGACTATCATTATGAAAATCATAAAGAAGAAATGGGTCAATATTTACTTAATAACGGGTTGGATTTAAATGAAACGGTTGGCATGATGACAGCTGTTCACTTAAAGGATGTAGCATTCCAACTAATCGAAAAAGAAGATTTTTCTGTCTTTATTGTCGTGACAGCTGGTGTAGGGAATGCGGTAGATGCATCATTCCCTTGTCGACGGATGACGAACAATAATCCCGGAACGATTAATACGTGGGTGATTGTGAACGCTCATTTAGCAGATGAAGCCTTTGTTCAAGCGATAATGACAGCTACAGAGGCGAAAACGAAAGCACTCTTTTCTAAAAAGGTGAAAGACCCTGTAACGAAGACGCTTGCGACAGGAACGTCAACAGATAGCGTGTTAATTGCTGCATCTCAAAGGGGAGTTCATTTCCCTTATAGCGGAACGAGTACAGAACTTGGCCAAGTGATTGGACAAGGAGTGTATGAATGTACAATCCAAGCTTTAGAAAAAAATCGAGGTGAAAGGCGATGATATTTCAGCATTTAATCGCGATCACCTTAGCTTTCTGTATCGATAGTATCATTGGGGACCCACCCAATTGGCCACATCCTGTTCGGTGGATTGGATCCCTCATTTCATTCTTTGAAAAAAGGTGGAACAAAGGGAAGAATCGGAAAGCAAAGGGCGTGGCGATGCTCATTTCTATCTTGCTCATTGTAGGTGGAATCAGCTTTTTACTCATCTTCATGAGTTATCAAATACATACGCTAGTTGGAATTATTATAGAGGCAATCATCATTTCCACAACCATCGCTAGAAAGAGTTTGAAACAGGCAGCCATCCAAGTGTATGACCCACTCATTCAGAAAGATTTTGAAGAAGCAAGATTAAAGCTCTCCTATATCGTCGGCCGTGATACGGATCAACTTGATGAAGATGAAATCACTCGAGGAACAGTTGAAACCGTGGCAGAAAATACGAGTGACGGCATTACCGCTCCACTTTTCTGGGCCTTCATAGGGGGCGGGACACTCGCGATGGTGTATCGAGCAATTAACACATGTGATTCAATGGTTGGATATAAAAATGAACGATTTTCTGATTTCGGATGGGCATCTGCCAAATGGGATGATGTTGTCAATTGGATTCCAAGCCGAATGACTTCACTAATGATGATTTGGACGAAGAAACCTGTCACTTTTTCCCGAAAAAAAGTATGGCAAATCGTTTTGCGCGATGCTAAGCAACATCCGAGTCCGAATAGTGGCTGGTGTGAAGCACCGGTTGCCGCCATGTTGGGAATTCAACTTGGAGGAACGAATACATATCGAGGTATCGTTTCACATCGGGCGAAAATGGGGGATCCCATTTTTAAACAAACAGCTCAGCATATTCAATTAACCGTTCAAATAATGGGACGGACTACGATTTTATTTTTGATTACTTTATGGATCTTAGGGGGGATTCTCATTGAAATGGCCAACACATGGCTCTAACCCAACATATTTATATCATGCAAGCGGGGTAAAGACACCTGATCGAATCATTGATTTCAGTGTGAATACGAATCCATTCGGGCCACCAGCGATAATAAAGGAAAAATGGCCAAGTTGGTTTCAAGCTATCACGGATTATCCTGATCCGAATGTAACAAAATTACATCACCTGATTTCTAGGAAAGTGGGAGTTTCCGAGAATCAAATATTAATAGGGAATGGGGCAGCTGAACTCATTCAGATCATAGGCCAGTGGCTCCGTGGCAAAAAAGTTTTAATCATTCAACCCGCTTTTTATGAGTATGAGCAAGCATGTCGTGCCTATGATTGTCAAATTGATTATTTTGGTTTAACAGAGGGAGATTGGTCATTACCTCTTCAAGAGATCGGACCTTTACTCAAAGCCTATGATGCTGTTTTTCTTTGTACACCGAATAATCCTACTGGAGTGGTGTTTGAAAGAAAGGATATCATCCAACTGATTGATCAATGTCATGCCCATGCGTGTACATTAATTATCGACGAAGCATTTTACGACTTTGCAGATGATACAACATCTTATTCAAAGTATGTAACGAATGAATCGAATATCATCCTTCTTCGATCGTTAACGAAAATGTATGCGGTGGCAGGGCTTCGCATAGGTTATATGCTAGCCAGTGAAGCAATCATTAAACAGCTAGCAAAATTTAAACCACATTGGAGTGTGAATGCACTGGCAATGCTAGCGGCCGAAACGGGGCTGTTAGATGATCCATTTGTTCAAATGACGAGAAAAAAAATACACGAAAACCGTAATGAAATATTTGAATTTTTAAACTTATATCAGTACGAGTATTCCCCATCGAAAGTGAATTTTTATTTACTGAAGGATCCGAGATTACAAGATCAAAAGCCATTACTGGAATTTTTATTACAAAAAGGGATTGTCTTAAGACATACTTATAATTTTCCTAGCCTTGAAGGTCGTTGGTTACGGGTTGCCATTAAGAAGAAAGAGGAGAACGCCATACTACTGGAGGCATTGCGACAATGGAGAAATCAACCTTGATTTTCGTTACCGGTGGAGTTCGAAGTGGAAAAAGCACATTCGCTGAAAAATATGCCCAATTACGGGCAAAGAAAAAGCAGGGAAAATTACATTACATCGCATGTGGCCAAGTAATCGATGAGGAAATGGCGAGACGTGTTCAGTTACATCAAATCCAACGAAAAACAGCTGAAATTCCTTGGATAACTTGGGAACAACCTATAAATATTGATACCATCGCTCATAATTTTTCCAAAAAGGATACGATTGTCCTTGATTGTTTAACGACATGGTTGACGAATGAATGGTTTTTAGACGAAGAGAACGAAGAGAAATGGGAAGAACCAGACTTTCACCATGAGTTGTTCAATAAAATAACTTCAGGGATTTCTAAAATCACTGAAACTTGTGCTGAGCTCATCATTGTCTCCAATGAATTAGCCCATGAGGATATGACCATCTCTTCTCTTAATTTTTATTATGCTAAAACATTAGGAAAGCTTCATCAATGGATTGTCAAGAACGCAAGTCAAGCCTATTCGGTAGAAAATGGAATCTGGATAGCTATGAAAAAGGAGGTGGGCAGTAAATGAAAGGGATTATGATACAAGGTACAGCCTCAGATGTGGGAAAAAGTTTAATTGCAACGGCTTTATGCCGGTTATTCTACCAAGATGGCTATAAAGTTGTTCCTTTTAAATCTCAAAATATGTCAAATAACTCTTATGTAACAGCCGATGGCAAAGAAATTGGACGAGCTCAAGGATTGCAAGCGGAAGCAGCGAATGTTGAAGCAGATGTGCTCATGAATCCCATTCTTTTAAAACCGACGGGAAATGGTCGTTCAGAAATTGTATTATTCGGAGAAAGGGTGGAGTCCTTATCGGGAATGGACTATCGCAAGGAGTTTTATGAGAAAGGGTTGAAAGCCATTCAAGGGGCCCTTTTAAAGCTTGAGAACGTCTATGATTGTGTGGTCATCGAAGGAGCAGGAAGTTCTGCGGAAATAAATTTAAAAGATCGGGAACTTGTCAATATGAAAGTAGCGGAACTAGCCGATGTTCCGGTTATTTTAGTAGCAGATATTGATCGTGGTGGCGTCTTTGCAAGCATTGTAGGTACTTTACAGCTTTTTACAGAAAGCGAACGTAACCGCGTAAAGGGACTAATCATTAATAAATTTCGTGGGGATGCAGCTTTATTTGAGGATGGAAAGAAGTGGTTAGAAGATTATACAGGGATCCCTGTTCTTGGCGTCCTTCCTTATTTGCCGAATCATATGGTGGAAGGTGAAGATTCTTTATCTCTTACTGAGCGATTTAAAAAAGGGGAGAAGAACGACGTTGAAATTGCTGTCATGAAGCTCCCTTACATTTCAAACTTCAGTGATTTGGAAGCCTTTTTATATGAAGAGGATGTGTCGGTATATTGGGTATCGGACGTATCCGAGTTTGGACAACCTGATGCCGTTATCATCCCTGGGACAAAAAGCACATTCCACGATTTGTCCTTTCTAAAAGAGACAGGACTAGCAGAGAAGATTATTGATTTTTCCAAGAGAGGTGGCTCGGTTGTGGGGATTTGCGGGGGATTCCAAATGCTTGGGGATAGATTAATAGATGAAGATGGCAGTGATACTGGGCTGGTCGGCAATGAAATGGAAGGATTGAGACTCATTCCCGCCACTACTTTTTTTCATAATGAAAAAAGAACTGTCAGAGTGAAAGCAAAAATTCACCCCAATTTTGTAAAGGATATCATCCCTATGGAAGGATATGAGATCCATCTTGGGAAAACGGAAACAAGTGGTCCATACTTTTTACAGCTAGAGGATGGAACGACAGATGGTTATGCTAAGGAGAACATTATCGGAACGTATATGCACCATTTGTTTCACAATGATGAATGGCGTAATCTTTGGTTGAACCAATTACGAAAACATCGTAAGGATATCGTTCATGTGTCTAATGTTAAGGATGAAAAATATGATGAACTAGCTCTCCATATGAAAAAGCATCTAGATTGGGAAAAGACGAAGAATATTATGGAAGAATGGACTGGGATAAATGAGAGCCTATATTAAAGGATTATTGCTAACAATACAGTTCTTCTCCATTGTTCCGATTCGGAGAGAACTCCCTATGGATGCCTTTCATTTAGGGAGAGCATTTCGCACTTTTCCCTTTTTCGGATTAGTAAAAGGGGCCATATATGGGTCAGTATTTTGGGCCCTAACTGAATTCAGTCCATTATCTACAGTAGCGATTGCCTTTATCATTTGGATATTAACGATTATTGTAACAGGAGGCCTACATTTAGACGGCTGGATGGATGTAAGTGATGCTTATTTTTCTTACCGTGACCGTGAAAAACGATTAGAAATTATGACGGATTCCCGTATTGGGGCATTTGGTGTACTGTCAATTATTGTGTTTTTAGCTAGCCGTTTTCTTTTTATTTATGAATTGACAAATCATATTTCTGAGTTTACTTTCCTTTACATCATGTTAATTCCTTTCTTTAGTAAAATTTGCATGGGCTTACTATTAGCATTAGAGCCATCAGCAAAGCAGTCAGGGATCGCCCATTATTTTAAAAAAGGGGTTGACCGAACGCTTCCCATTGTTTACGCAGGTTATTTGCTCTTAGTCGGTGTGATGGTCTATCTCATCAGTCAAGAAATCATGGTTTATGTTGTTTTTCTTTTGATGACCTTATTATTTTGGGCATTTGCCCGAAAAAAAACAAAGCAACATTTCGGTGGAATTACCGGAGATTTATTGGGAGCAAGTATAGAAGGGACGGAGAATTTATTATGGATGATCTTGTGGTTATGGCATTATATCGCCATGGGGTGACCGTGGATAATGAGAGAAAAGCTTTTTGTGGTTGGACAAATTCAATCTTAAGTGAACGGGGGAGGAAAGAGCTTCATGCAAGAACACCTTATGTCCCCGCTTATGAAAAAATTGTCGCAAGTGATTTGCAAAGATGTGTCGATACGGCAAAGATTTTATTTCCTGGGAAAGTTGTCGAAATAAGACAGGAATTTCGAGAAATGAATTTCGGAATTTGGGAAGGAAAGGTCCATGATGAGATCAAACATATACAGGAGTATAAAGATTGGTTACAAATGCCCCTTTCCGCTCCCATTCCACAAGGAGAAACATTTCCTGAGTTTAACGATCGAATCATGAAGGCATGGGAGAAGTTAATAGAGGAAATTTCCCATCTACAGATGAAAAGAAATGCTATTGTCACTCATGGTGGCGTCATCCGTAGCCTTTTGACGCAATTTGCTCCAGTGAAAAGGGAATTTTGGGAATGGAAAGTAGAGAATGGACAAGGATTTGAATTAACTGGCTCATTGTCTGCTTTAAGGAGGGGTGAGCGATGCATTTCGTTACGGGAGGTGCCTTTAACGGCAAAAGAAAATGGGTAAAGGATCATTATTCTGAATATCTATCCAAGCAGTGGCATTGCTTTTATGAAGAAGTTCATCTTCCTGAGTTGACGGCATCCACTGTTGTGATTGAGGGTGTTGAGCAATGGGTGAAGGCCGAACTTAAGCAACTTCGAAAAGCAGAGACAGTGAGAGAAAAATGGAAACAGCAGTTGCAATTATTGGCTGATTGGGAAAAGGAAGATCTGAACCGAAAGCTTGTGCTAATCGGGAATGATCTGTCAAAGGGAATCGTTCCAATGGATTCATTTTTAAGAAATTGGCGAGATGTAACTGGCTGGTGCTACCAGGACATTGTACATCAATCAGAAAGGGTCGATATCATTTGGTATGGACTAAATCAACAATTAAAATAGGGGGATGAAAAGGTGAGACTGTATACTAGAACAGGAGACAAAGGGAAAACAAGTATTATTGGAGGAAGAGTGGATAAAGACGATCTTCGTGTCGAGGCATATGGAACTGTCGATGAAGTGAATTGCTTCGTCGGACAAGCGATGACAGAATTAGATTCAAAAATCTTTGCTGATATTTTAGCTGATTTAGAGACCATTCAACATGAATTATTCGATTGCGGCGGGGATTTAGCCACAGTAACAGGAAAAAGAGAATGGAAATTACAAGCAAAATCTATTGATGATTTAGAAGAGAAAATCGATGGTTATATTAAAGAAGCTCCTGAGCTGGAACGTTTTATTTTACCTGGGGGGACGAAGCCTGCAAGCTCGATCCATCTCGCACGCACAGTTGTCAGAAGAGCTGAACGCCAGGTTGTCAGTCTTTTAAAGGCCGATCCAACGATTCATCCTGTCACTTTACAATATTTAAACCGTTTATCTGACTATTTTTTTGCGATTGGACGGGTCATTAACTTCCGTCTAGGAGTCAAAGATGTAGAGTACGTCCGTAGTGCAAAAGTATTTCGTAATGGGAGAAGAAAAGAAAAGGATAAATAGATAGAAGATAAGTTGATTACAACAGATATAGAAAAAAGAGGTTGTCTTGAAAATGCCCTGCATTTATAAGACAACCTTTTTTCGTTCAACTTTTGTAAGGAGAGAATTGCAAATCCTGCAGGTAATTCAAAATCAGCAAGTCTAGAATCCGAAGTGCCAACTGAGTTGTGGCTGAAGCGCAAATAATCGCGGGAAATAGTCAAATATTCCGGGAAATGATCAAAAGTAGTGAGAAGTAGCGCAAAAGCAACAAGAAGCGGTGCATATGTCATTGGGAAATAAGCAAATGCCCGAGGGAAATAATCAAATCCCCCTGGTAATTCAAAATCAGCAAGTCTAGAATCCGAAGTGCCAACTGAGTTGTGGCTGTAGTGCAAAAAAAGCGGGAAATAGTCAAATATTCCGGGAAATGATCAAAAGTAGCGAGAAGTAGCGCAAAAGTAACAAGAAGTGGTGCATATGTCATTGGGAAATAAGTAAATGCCCGAGGGAAATGATCAAATCCCCCTGGTAATTCAAAATCAGCAAGTCTAGAATCCCGGAGTGCCAACTGAGTTGTGGCTGAAGCGCAAATAATCGCGGGAAATAGTCAAATATTCCGGGAAATGATCAAAAGTAGCGAGAAGTAGCGCAAAAGCAACAAGAAGTGGTGCATATGTCATTGGGAAATAAGCAAATGCCCAGGGGAAATGATCAAATCTCACAGTGCTATCTCATACGATGTTCATTTATTTTGAAAAATATATTACATTAGACTATTTTCGGAAAAGGTAGCTAGAATTTTTGTCAAAATAAATCTTCTTTCATACATATATGATATGTGCTAGTTCCAGTAGCAATAATTTTTGGATGTTACTACTGTTTTTTGAAAAAAGTCATTTTTTAATATGAATTTCTTCAATTCTAGCTTCTGCAACAGGAGAGGATGAAAAAAATGAAAGTTGTTATTTTAGCAGGTGGTTTAGGAACGAGGATTAGTGAGGAATCACATCTTAAACCTAAACCTATGATAAGTATAGGTGATAGACCCATTCTATGGCATATTATGAAAATATATTCCTATTATGGTTTTAATGATTTTATAATTTGTCTTGGCTATAAGGGTTATGTAATAAAGGAGTATTTTTCTAATTATTTTTTACATGAGTCTGATGTTACATTCGATTTTAAAAACCAGAATGAAGTAAAGATTCATCGTAGATCTGCAGAACCTTGGCGTGTTTCACTTGTTGAAACTGGAAAAGATTCTATGACTGGTGGAAGAGTGAAGAGAATTCAGAAGTATGTAGGAGACGATTCTTTCATGCTAACGTATGGAGATGGTGTGTCTGATATTAATATCTTAGAGCTAGTAAATTTTCATCATTCACATGGAAAAATTGCCACTGTTACGGCCGTTCAGCCTACAGGGAGATTTGGGGCTATGTCGTTAAGTGAAAATGGAACAGTACTTGATTTTATGGAAAAACCAAAAGGGGATGGAGGTTGGATAAACGGGGGATTTTTTATTTTTCAGCCAGATATTTTTAATTATTTGGACGGGGATCATTCCATCCTAGAGAAGGAGCCGCTTGAAAAGCTTACGCAAGAAGGACAATTGCAAGCATATCAACATAATGGCTTTTGGTATGCAATGGATACTTTAAGGGACCGAAATCACTTAGAGGAATTATGGAAAAATGATAACGCTCCATGGAAAAGATGGTGATTTAATGGTTGATGTGGAATTTTGGCGAAATAAAAAGGTGTTTGTAACGGGACATACTGGATTCAAGGGTTCGTGGTTATGTTTATGGCTTCACTTAATGGGAGCAAAAGTAACGGGCTATTCACTTAAGCCGCCCACTAATCCTAGCATGTTTGATTTATGCAGAATTGATGAACTAGTCAATTCTCATTATGCGGATGTAAGAAATCAGGAAAAATTAATTCATTCCATGTTAGAAAGTGCCCCAGACATTGTGATTCATATGGCTGCACAACCAATCGTTAGAGCATCTTATCAAAACCCCGTTGAAACTTTTGAAATAAATGTAATGGGGACAGTTAATGTTTTAGAGGCAGTTAGAATAGTATCAGATGCCGGTGTGCCTATTCAAGCGGTCCTGAATATCACGACAGATAAGTGTTATCAAAATTTCGAATGGTCATGGGGTTATCGTGAAAATGATCGTTTAGGAGGATTCGATCCATATTCGAATAGCAAAGCTTGTTCAGAGTTAATTACAGATTCCTATCGCCATACCTTTTTCTCTACTAAAAAAGATCATGGGCAGAAAGTTGCACTTGCTTCCGCACGAGCAGGTAATGTGATAGGAGGTGGTGACTGGGCTTCTGACCGATTGATTCCAGACTGTATCCGATCTGTGTTAAATCAAAATAAAATGAAGATTCGATTTCCAAAAGCAGTACGACCTTGGCAACATGTACTTGAACCGTTGCATGGTTATCTAATTTTACTTCAAAGATTGGCAAATGATGGGGATAAATTTGCAGAAGCATGGAATTTTGGGCCAAATGATGAAGAGGTTAGAACCGTTCAATGGGTCGTGGAGGAATTTTATAAAAAATGGGGAAGAAATGCGACATTTGAGATTGATCACCACGATGATAAGCCAATAGAGGCAACTTTCTTAAAACTAGATTGTTCAAAAGCGAAGCAAAAACTAAATTGGAATCCTGTTTGGAGTTTAAATACAGCAATAGATAAGATTGTAGAGTGGACGAGGGCATTTGAGGACAAGCGGGATCTTAGAAAGATGAGTTTAAATCAAATTAGGGACTATATAAAGGATGTGAATAAATATGGACATTAAGCCTCTTACCTTATCAGGGGTTTATGAAGTGACTTTAAAACCTCAAATGGACCACCGTGGGCATTTCATGCGTACTTTCGATAAAAAAATATTTGGAAAATTTGGTATTGATCGAAATTGGGTGCAAGAAAACCATTCATTATCTACTAAAAAAGGAACGATACGGGGACTACATTTACAGCTTCCGCCTTTTTCCGAAACAAAATTAATACGAGTCATAAAAGGAGCCGTTTTCGATGTATTTATTGACCTAAGAAAAGATTCACCTACTTTCGGAAAATGGGACTTTATAGAATTAACAGAGGATAATTTTAAGATGGTCTTAATTCCAAGAGGATTTGCTCACGGATTCTGTACATTAACAGATCACTGCGAATTAATGTATAAAGTCGATAATTTTTATTCTCCTAATCATGAGGCAGGAATTTTATACGATGATCCTATATTAAATATTGATTGGCCTGTTTCCAATCCGATTCTTTCCAAAAAGGATAGTAGACTTCCACTTTTTGAGGATTTTATTAAAAAATATAATGGAATGAAATTTGAATAAAAATGTGAGCGATAAAGAAAAAGTTAGGGAGGAAATAAGATGAATATTCGCTTATTTAAACCTTGTATAGGAGATGAGGAGTTAGAAGCAATTAAGGAAGCCTTTGGAAGGGCCTGGCTTGGGCTTGGTCCTAAAGTAAATGAATTTGAAAAAATGTGGAGCAATTTTATCGGCTGTAAGGACTCTGTCGGAGTTAATTCAGGTACAGCTGCTTTGCACCTTGCTCTTTCCTCTTTTCGATTTCCCGCAGGAAAAAAGGTTCTTGTTCCGGTTATGACTTTTGCCTCAACAGCAATGGCTGTCCTTTATAACAATCTTCAACCTGTTTTTGTTGATATGGATGAAATGACATCCGGCATCAGCATGGAAGACTTAGAAAGAAAATATGATAAAGATTGCGTAGCGGTTATTCCTGTGCACTTCGGGGGTCATCCGGTTGCGATGGATCAGTTAAATTCATGGGCTAAATCACGTAATCTTAAAGTAATTGAAGATTCAGCTCACTCTGCGGGTGGAAAATATAAAGGAAAGGCACTAGGTACTTGGGGGGATATTGGTTGCTTTAGTTTCGAGGAGAAGAAATGTATGACCACAGGAGACGGTGGCATGATCTCTTCCGATGATGAGGAGTTGCTTAAACCTTTACGTCACTCTCGTTGGGTGGGAATTAATAAAGATACATGGCAGCGAGTCAAGGAAACTAGCAGCAGTAGCCATAATGATCCTTATCATTGGTATTATGAAATTTCTGATATCGGCTATAAATATAATATGAATGACCTAATGGCCTCTATTGGAATCGTTCAATTGGATAAGTTAGAAAACATGAATAATAGAAGGGAAGAAATTCTTACAGCCTACTTACAAGGCATTCAAAACTGTGAAAAAGTAAGACCTGGGATTCCTTATCATTTAGAAAACTCCTCATATTGGATGTTCATGGTGAAGGTTAAGCAACGCGACAAATTTATTTTATATATGAAAGACAAAGGGGTCTCTACAGGAGTTCATTATATTCCTCTAACCTTCCATCCTTATTTTCAACCATTTAAAACCGAAACACCTGTAGCAGATCAGGCATGGAAGGAGTTTGTTACACTTCCGTTGTTTCCTGAATTATCTACAGAAGAGATAAACTATATCATCCAATGTATCAATGACTATAAAGGTTAATTGAAAATAAAGAGGTGAAATAAAATGTTACCGAAAGTAAGTATCCTAATACCAACTTATAATCGTCCTTTCTATTTCCAACTAGCCTTGCAAAGTGCCTTAGCTCAAACCTATCCAAATATCGAGATAGTTGTTGGAGATAATAGTGATAATGATCAAACAACTAAAATTATGGAGCATTATTTAGGAAACCCTAATATAAAGTATTTTCGAAATGAGAGAAATATTGGACCTGTTAGAAACCAACAAAAATGTTTTGATATTTCTACAGGGGAATATATCAATTATCTGATGGATGACGATTTATTTCATCCACAAAAAATCGAAAAAATGATGCACTATTTTTTAAACTACAAAGATATTACATTAGTTACCTCTCATAAACAATTAATTGATGATAGAGGGGCAATTTTTCAACTTAATATGAGTCCTTATACAAGCTTATATCAGGATGATACGGTATTGGATGGTTATACACTTGGAAACATGATCTTAAAAGACAAAATTAATTATATTGGAGCACCCACCATGGTTTTATTCCGCAAATGGGATTTAGATGAACCATTTGGTGTTTTCGCGGGGAAACAATCACAAAATAATGTGGATGTGGCAAGTTGGCTAAATTTATTAGCAAAAGGGAAAGCAGTCTATATGGCACAAGCTCTAAGTTCTTTCAGAGTTCATAAAAATCAATTGACACAACTAGATACTTGGAATGCATTTGAAAAGGGGACTCAAGATTGGCTTAATGTTGTTTCAGATGGACCGAAAAAAGGATTCCTTAAAGCATAGGAGGGATGAAGAACTTGAAGAGGATCATTAAACCATTAAAGGAAGCGAACGAAGATCAAATTACAGCTTATTGCATCCCAATAAAAAATGGGGCAACAATTGCTGGAAGATTACGTCCAATCACAGTCACGAGTCTTTCTAACCAATCGGAAATTGAAAGGTTAGCCAATTGGAGAAAAAATAGTCAGAGGTCTTTTACGACTCAATTTAAGGTAACAGCCGAAGGGACAAAGAAATGGTTAGAGGAGAAAATTATCCAATCGGATCGCAATATTATATTTGTCGTGGAAAACAGTGAACACATTCCTATTGGCCAGGTTGGTTTATGCGAAATCGATGATAAGAAAAAGTATTGTCTATTTGATAATATTTTGCGTGGTGACCCACATCATTTTAAAGGTGGAATGAAACTAGCATGTTCTACTCTTCTATTCTGGTGTTTTAAAGAATTGAAGATGGAAACAGTCTATCTTCAAGTACTTTCAGATAATGAACGTGCCATACAGTTTTACAAGGATTTAGGTTTTCAAGAAATTCAACAAATGCCTTTAATTAAACGTATTGAAGAAGGGATTACAAAATGGGTTCCTCTTTATAATCAACCTTTATATGAAGTTCAGCGCTATTTAATAACTATGAGGGCAACTCGATTATAAGGTGGTTGTTACATTCCGGTGAAAAATAGTAATGAAATATGTGATATTTCCTATCTACTATCCTTTTTTCAATCGTTGAAATGGCCTATGATCAATGGCTAATTATAATCTATTCAAATCCAATTATCTCTATTCCCCTATCACTTTGCTCAATACTTCATTAGTCCCATCTTCATTTCATCATGGAACTTATTTTTATTAAAAGAAATGATAGTACATTAAAGCTTTAAGGCTAAAAGGAATTATAGATTGTACCGTTAGTGGCTTAGCTAATGATTTTGACAAATTAACATAAACAGGTGATTTTATGAATGAACAAAATTTACCTCTTGTCAGCGTGCTGATCCCTACTTTTAATAGGGCACATTATTTCCGGTTGGCATTGGAAAGTGTATTAAAGCAAACATATAAAAATATTGAAATTATTGTGACCGATAATAGCACAAATGATGAAACCGAGAATCTTATTCAGTCCTATTTGCAGACTTATCCTTCTATTAAATATTACCGAAATCCGGAAAACATTGGCCCCGTCTTGAATTTTATAAAAGCATATGAACTGTCAAGCGGAGATTACGTCAATCTATTAATGGATGATGACTTATTCCAGCCAAATAAAATTGAAAAAATGATGTCTTATTTCATTAACGATCATCATAAAGAAATTACACTTGTTACGTCTCATCGCTCGTTTATAGACCAAGATGGTGCCTTGCTACCTGATACTATGTATAATAAAAAAAGATTTGAGAATGTCATGGTTCTTGATGGAAATCGAGCAGGGGATCTAATTATTTCGGAATTTAATTGGATTGGAGTCCCATCTACTACATTATTCCGACGGGAAGCATTATCTTCTGAAATAGCATATGGTTTTTTCTCAGGGAGAATGTATCGCTGTGGTGTAGATTGTGCGGCATGGTTAACACTTCTTCAAAAGGGAAAAATGGTGTATATTCCAGAGATCTTAAGTTATTTAAGAATACACAGTGGTGGAGCCGGTCAAAATCCGAATATGCTCATGCACGGGACCATGGATTGGATGCACATGCTTTTCCATAGTAGAAAAAATGGATTTCTAATTAGTGATGATGAATTTTCCAAGGCAATAAACACGGTTGAATCCCATTTAAAAAATATGAAAGAGTTTCCATTAACCAATTCCCAAAATCAGGAGATTACTTATTATGAACATTGTTTAAATATTCTTAAAAAAAATCGGGATGTTTAACTATGGAATTAAAGGGGATAGTGAAATGACGAATACGAGCCAGACGCCTTTAGTTAGCGTATTAATGCCAGTCTTTACAAACTCTTCTTATTTTCAACTCGCATTGAAAAGTGTATTATTGCAAACCTACGTAAATTTAGAAATCATTATTCGAGATCATACTCCTACAAATGAAGTGCAGCATTTAGTAGAAAAAGAGTATCTCCCTTTTTCTGCAAAGATTAAATATATAAGAAATCATCAGCCGCTTCCTAGACTACAAGTTCTTCAGCAGTTATTCAATGATTCACAGGGGGAATTTATTAATTATTTGATGGAAGAAGACTTATTTTATCCTACAAAAATAGAAAGAATGGTAGATTATTTTTTGAATGACGCAGCAGGAAGCATTAAACTCGTTACATCGTATCGACAGCCAATAGATGAAGTGGGAAAGGCCATTCCTGATTTAACTTTCACGAAAAGACGTCATCTTCATGATGTAATCATCGATGGAAGGGCTTTTGGTGATTCGATGATAGTAGAATCCAACTGGGTAGGAGAGCCATCAACGGTCTTGTTTAGAAAATGTGACTTAGTCGAACCGTTCGGGCAATTCGGAGGTTATGAGTTTGAATCTGCATTTGATATGGGATCATGGATGACCTTATTATCACAAGGAAAAGGAGTATATATTGCGGACACACTGAGCTTTGTCAGGATTTATCCCCAAAGAAATCATTGGAGAACAAGAATGGGACCAATAAAAGATTGGATGCATCTCATTTCTTATTCCCAGTCACTAGGATTCCTAAAAAACCCCTCTCTTCTCCATAAAAATGTGATAGATTTTCATCAATATATCGACTCAATATTAGAAGATCAACAAAATCCTCCAAGTTTAGACGAAGTGAACTATTTATTACAATGTAAAAAAAGTCTAGAATCCTAAAGTGCCAACTGAACTGGGGATGAGGTGCAAAAACCGGCGGGAAATAGTCAAATATTCTAGGAAATGACCATAAGTAGTGAGAAGTAGTGCAAAAGCCAAAAGAAGTGGTGCAAATGTTGTTGGGAAATAAGCAAATGCCCGAGGGAAATGATCAAATCCCCCTGGTCAGGGAAAATCAGCAAGTCAAGAATCCCGTCCCGAAATGCCAACTGAACTGGGGCTGAGGTGCAAAAAGTAGCGGGAAATAGTCAAATATTCCAGGAAATGATCATAAGTAGTGAGAAGTAGTGCAAAAGCCAAAAGAAGTGGTGCAAATGTTGTTGGGAAATAAGCAAATGCCCGAGGGAAATGATCAAATCCCCCT
>NZ_JAUSUC010000047.1 GCF_030813365.1 Oikeobacillus pervagus | reverse complement strand
TTGGTTCGCTCGACTTGCATGTATTAGGCACGCCGCCAGCGTTCGTCCTGAGCCAGGATCAAACTCTCCAAAGAATTTGATTTAGCTCATAAAAATTAACCTCATTAAAACATTATGGTTACACTTCGTTTTGTTCAGTTTTCAAAAATCAATCACTTCTTAATAGCAACTTAAACATCTTACCACATTCAAAATGTGGTGTCAACACTTATTTTTCAAAAAAACATAATGTGTTCTTTCGTAAGTGACAACGTATATAAATTTACCATCCTTTTAGATCGATGTCAATGCTTTTTTATAATTTTTTTATTATTTTAATCCCCCATTGTAAACGGATATTATCAATATCATCCTATCTATTCTCATTCAACCGTCTTAGTATCAAACAGCTGAAATGACAAAACGCTCCTCACATATATGAAGAGCGTTATGATCAATTATTATTTCAAAAAGATGAAGTAGCTTAGAAAAACTAGGAACAAGAAGTACATGATTGGATGGATCTCTTTTCCCCTTCCTTTAATAATCATTGTAATAGGATAGAAAAGAAACCCGATCGCAATTCCTGTTGCAATACTGTACGTAAATGGCATGGATACAATTGTTAGAAACGCAGGCACTGCAATCTCAAATTTCTTCCAATCAATATCTCCTAATGAGGAAACCATTAATACCCCGACAATGATAAGGGCTGGTGCTGTGACTGCTGGTGTAATTACTGCTAATACTGGAAAGAAAAATAACGACAGCAAGAAAAGACCAGCCGTCACAACGGAAGCAAATCCAGTTCGAGCTCCAGCAGCAACTCCTGCAGTTGATTCTATATAGGAAGTCGTTGTAGAAGTACCTAGTATCGCACCAAAAACAGTTGCACATGAATCAGCAAATAACGCCTTACCAGCACGAGGAAGCTTATTATTTTTGATTAACCCTGCCTGATTGGCAACAGCTACAAGTGTCCCTGCTGTATCAAAGAAATCCACGAATAAAAATGTTAATACAACGACGAGCATTTGTAGAGTAAATACTTCACTTGGGTTACTGAAAATCGGTTCAAGCGCAACTCCAAAAGTTGGTTCGATGCTAGGGATCGCCCCGATAATTTGTTTCGGAGCTTCAATTAATCCCGCTACCATTCCAATGATAGCCGTTATGACCATCCCGATAAAAATTCCACCATTGACTCCCTTCGTCATCAAAATAACCGTAAGGAAGATTCCGAAAATGGCGAGTAATGTATTCCCATTCGTTAAATCGCCTAGCCCCACTAGTACCTCATCATTATTGACAATGATTTCAGCATTTTGTAATCCGATGAATGTAATGTATAAACCTATTCCCGCCCCAACTGCTAATTTCAATTCCGCTGGGATCGAGTTAATTACTTTTTCACGAAGACCTGTTAAAGTAAGTAAAATAAAAATTAGTCCAGAAAATAGAACACCTGTCAAAGCTGTTTGCCACGGAATCCCATATGTAAGGACCACAGTGTAAGCAAAAAAAGCATTTAATCCCATACCAGGGGCTAACGCAACGGGGTACTTAGCTAAAAGTCCCATAACTAATGTTCCTATCGCTGCAGCAAGCGCAGTGGCAACAAATACAGCTCCATAATCCATCCTCATTGAATCAGGCAAATCCGAAACAGAAGTAAGAGATAATGTTAGTGGATTCACAACTAAAATATAAGCCATAGATAAAAAGGTTGTAAGTCCACCAATAAACTCCTGACGGTAACTTGTTCCTAATTCATCAAATTGAAAGTATTTTTTCATCTTTTTCTTCCCTCCAATAATTTACGGATATTTGATGAAGAACAAATGCACAAGCGCCTGTTCATCGGAGTACGGATTTCATAGTCTTCGACTGAGATAAAAGAAACACAGCGAGGTTCTTCACGAGCTGATGTTGATTTATCGTAAGAAGAAGACGTAGAAATTTGCAAGACGATAGGCGCTGGAGCTAGACGTAGACAACATTTTTCAAAGGTTATCCACAGTCCTAAAATTTATAGTATAGCAATAAAAAACACCCCGATATCAACTATCGGAGCGCGACTAAAATAATGGCGTAAAACATAAATGAGACCAGACATATTTTACAAAAATCCCATTACCTCGTAGTCAAGCCATTTACGGTAGCTCGGTAGAAACTTACGGGCCATATCCCTGAAATTATACGAAATAATATACGTTATTATTCAAATATCTTATATTTTATAGTTTTAAAACTTATTACGATCGAAGCACGAACATTATTGATATTTCTTGTGTTTTCGTTTAGTTTTTTAAACCCTTTATTCCCACTCAATTGTTGCAGGTGGCTTACTTGTAATATCATAGACTACACGATTGACATGGCTCACTTCATTGACAATCCGTGTTGAGATTTTTTCAAGCACATCCCAAGGAATACGAGCCCAATCAGAAGTCATCCCGTCAATAGAAGTCACAGCACGAATGCCAATTGTGTAATCATACGTACGAGCATCTCCCATGACTCCCACACTACGGATGTCAGGAAGCACAGTAAAGTATTGCCAAATATCTCTTTCCAGTCCAGCATTTTTTACCTCTTCACGTAAAATCGCATCCGATTCTCGGACGATTTCCAACTTATCCTCAGAAATAGCACCTAAAACACGGATTCCTAGGCCAGGACCAGGGAATGGTTGTCTCCAAACAATTTCATCAGGAATTCCTAATTCAGTTCCTAGTGCACGAACTTCATCCTTAAATAAAGTATTTAATGGTTCAATCAATTCGAATTGCATATCTTCAGGTAATCCCCCGACATTATGATGGGATTTAATTGTTTGGGCAGTTGCCGTTCCACTTTCAATAATGTCTGTATATAATGTTCCCTGTGCTAAAAAGTCGATACCTTCTAATTTATTTGCTTCATCATCAAAAACATAAATAAATTCATTTCCGATAATTTTCCGTTTTTTCTCTGGGTCAGACACGCCTTCTAATTTTGAAAGGAAACGATCTTTCGCGTCGACTTTAATGACATTCATATGGAAGCCATCAGCAAAAGTTTTCACAACACTTTCTGCTTCCCCTTTACGAAGTAATCCGTGATCCACAAAAATACATGTTAATTGATCTCCAATAGCCTTATGGATTAATACAGCTACAACAGAGGAATCAACCCCACCACTAAGAGCACAGAGAACTTTCTTGTCCCCAACAGTTTGACGGATTTTCTCCATCTCAATTTCAATAAAATTCTCCATTGACCAATTGCCTTCACAACCACAAACTTCAAAGACAAAGTTTCTCAACATCGCATTTCCGTGTACTGAATGTTGTACTTCAGGATGAAATTGTACAGCGTAAAGTTGACGACTAGAATCACTCATGGACGCGATTGGGCAAGATGGATTCGTCGCATTCACCGTAAAGCCTTCAGGCGCTTCCACAACTAAATCCCCGTGGCTCATCCAAACAACTTGTTCATCTGACAATCCTTTAAAAAGCGCAGATGTTTTTTCAATTTGAATCGTTGCTTTTCCATATTCCCGTTGTTTTGCCGCTTCTACTTTCCCACCGAAATGCTTCGTCATTAACTGCATGCCATAGCAAATCCCTAATACAGGAATACCTAGATCAAAAATCGCTTCATCACAGCGAAATGCATTTTCAGAGTAAACGCTATTTGGCCCACCAGAAAAAATAATTCCCTTTGGATTCATTTTCTTTATTTCTTCTACCGTAATCGTATGTGGATGTAATTCACTGTACACCCCAAACTCACGAATACGACGGGTAATCAACTGATTATACTGACTTCCAAAATCTAAAACAACAATGATTTCCTGGTTTTCCATGAATGATTTCCTGCCCCTCTATTTAAAAATAATCTGCAACTTATTCCATTATCCTCGGAACATAATAAAAAGCTAGAACGCCTTCATTTTCTAAATATAAAAGCAGAACTCTAGCTCTTCCATAAAGAATCTGCCTTCATAGTCCAATCATTATCGGTGATTTGGTAGAAACTTTCGAACCATATTTTCGAAAATATACGAAGGTGTATGACTAAATTCAATTTATTTTTACATCATTTTATAACTAGTATAATATACGGTCAACCGGATATCCATTTGATTTAATTTTCCGTAAATTATAACTCACTCTAAAAAGGGGAAATACCAGGGACATCCCTGGCATTCTGTCTATCGTTTTCCTCTTCACTTCCAAAACGTATCAAAAATCGTGATTGGCATATGACGTTTATGTTTTGAATGATTGTAAAGTTGTTCAATCCGCTTACGAGCTGTTTCGTTGACCGCTTTCCCTTCCAAATAATCATCAATTTCTTCATATTTGACCCCAAGTGCTACTTCATCAGGTAGTTGTGGTCGGTCCCCTTCCAAATCAGCAGTCGGAACCTTCTCGTACAAATGTTTCGGACAATTTAGTTCACTTAATAACATTCGTCCTTGGCGTTTGTTCAGGCGAAAGATCGGGACAATATCCGCCCCTCCATCCCCATACTTTGTGTAGAATCCGGTAATGGCCTCAGCTGCATGGTCTGTCCCAACCACTGCACAACGTTTCGTTGCAGCAATACTATATTGAACTTTCATACGTTCCCTAGCTTTTTCATTCCCTTTCGTAAAATCAGAAATTTCTATTCCAGCATCCTTCAATGCCCTCTCACTTGCATCAACAGCTTCTTTAATATTAACTGTCAATATTTGATCAGGTTCGATAAAAGCTAAAGAATCTTGGCAATCACTTTCATCCATTTGGGTACCATAGGGAAGTCTTACAGCAATAAAGAGATAGTCTTGATTTTTTGTCTCCTGCCTCATTTCCTCTACCGCGATTTGTGCAAGTTTTCCCACCAAAGTTGAGTCCTGCCCCCCTGAAATCCCTAACACAAATCCTTTCAAAAATGGATGCTTTGTTAAGTAGGCCTTTAGAAAATCCACACTCTTTCTAATTTCTTCTTTTGGATCAATTGTAGGTAAAACTTTCAATTCCTCAATGATCCGTTTTTGTAATGGACCCATTTTCATCTTCCTCTTTTTATTTCTTCATTTTCGCTACTTTTTCCATTATGTCATTAATATTCTCCATTTTATTATTCCAACATTTTTCACTTAAATCGACCGGATACTCAGCCGGATTCAATGTGCGTTTATATTCATCCCATAAGTAAAGTAGGTTATCCTTCACATAATCTTGAATTTCTTTTAGACGCGGTAATTCATATACTAGTTTTCCATCTACATAAATATTTTGATGAAGATCGATTGCCTCGAAATCCGTTACCTCCTTACTAATAAAAGTATGGACAGGGTGGAACATTTTTATTTTCTTCTCTTCTTGGGGGTTTTCATCTTGTAATGTAATATAATCCCCTTCTGATTTATTGGTTTTCTTATTGATAATTCGGTATACATTTTTTAATCCTGGAGTTGTCACTTTTTCAGTATTACTTGAAATTTTAATAGTGTCTTGCATTTCACCATTTTCGTCCTCAATGGATACTAATTTGTACACTGCGCCTAATGCCGGTTGATCAAAGCAGGTAATGAGCTTTGTTCCAATCCCCCATGAATCCACCTTTGCACCTTGTGCTTTTAAATGCATAATCGTCTGTTCATCTAAATCATTTGACGCAAAAATTTTGGCCTCTGGAAATCCAGCTTCATCCAACATCTTTCTCGCCGCTTTTGATAAATAGGCAATATCCCCGCTATCTAAGCGAACTCCGAGAAAGTTAATCGTATCCCCTTTTTCTTTTGCTACACGAATGGCTGTTGGAACGCCTGATTTTAATGTGTCATACGTATCTACTAAAAACACGCAATCTTTGTGGGTCTCGGCATATTTACAAAAGGCCGTATATTCATCGCGATACGCTTGAACCATCGCGTGGGCATGTGTTCCCGCGACTGGAATACCAAAGAGTTTCCCTGCACGAACATTACTTGTCGCATCACATCCACCAACAAAGGCTGCACGAGTCCCCCAAAGAGCCGCATCCATTTCTTGAGCCCTTCTTGTTCCAAATTCCATTACGGTTTCATCGCCTACCACTTGCTTAATTCGAGCAGCTTTTGTTGCAATTAATGTTTGATAGTTAATCATATTTAAAATAGGCGTTTCAATTAATTGAGCCTGAATGAGTGGGGCTTCTATCCTCATAATGGGTTCATTCGCAAATACCAATTCCCCTTCCACCATGGAACGAATGGTCCCTGTAAACTTCATATTTTTCAAATACTGTAAAAATTCTTCCTCATAGCCAACCTCAGTTCGTAAGTACTCAATATCACTTTCGGTAAAATGGAAATTCTCTAAAAATTGAATGACCTTTTCTAATCCTGCAAAAACCGCGAATCCATTGTCAAAGGGCATTTTGCGAAAATACAGGTCAAAAACGGCGTTTCGCTCATGAATGCCATCCACCCAATACGTTTTCCCCATATTAATTTGATATAAATCTGTATGTAAAGTTAAACTATCATCCCGGCCAATCATGTCATCTCTCCTTTTTGAATAGGTTTCCTTTTACAGGTCAATTTTAGTCAGACGCTTCCACGTTTTTAGACCGACCTTTTCAATTCCTTCACGTTGATGGTCTTGACTTAACTTAAAACCGTCGCCCCTAATGCCGAAGTAAAATGCTGTAATGCCCATTCATGTCCCTTCTGATTAAAGCTAGCGACCGCCTTAGAATGAATAATAATATTAAAACCTTTATTATAAGCATCTACCGCGGTATGTAGAACACAAATATCAGTACAAACACCGCATAAATGAATGTCATTGATTCCTCTTTCTCGTAGCTTTATTTCTAAATCCGTTCCCGAAAAAGCACTGTACCTCGTCTTATCCATATAATACACGTTTGGTAAATGTTTATTTTTTTCAAAAACCGTCGATAATTTCCCATATAAATTTCGACCACTTGTTCCCTCAAGATTATGAGGCGGGAATAATTTCGTTTCCGGATGTAATATGTCTCCTTTATAATGAACATCAATGGCCAAAACGACAAAATCCCCATTATGAATAAATTCTTCTGTTAATGCAGAAATCTCCTCTTCGATTGCCTGTCCTGGTTTTCCACATGTTAACGCACCATCGTCTGCTACAAAGTCAACAGTATAATCGACATTAATTAAAGCCCTTTTCCCCATAGGCCCCCACCTCACATGTAATATTTCCCTATTATCTATTATAGTTTCTACAAATGAAAATGCACCCTTTTATAAAAACTTATTTTTACATCCTGAGCTAGTTCATATTTTTTGAGGAAATATTCATATTGTAAATTCTAGATTTATTAAAAGTAAGGGTGAAGACCTACCGGCATACTAGTGCATATTTTGCCGGGAAATACGCATATAATTTGGGAAATGTGCATATCTTCCTGAATCTAGTTCAAAAATCTGAATTCAAGCGCATATCTACTTGGGAAATACGCAAATCCTAGCGGGAAATATGCAAAGCAAAGAAATATCAGTCAAGTCCTTAATAGTGTGTAAAATGGTAATCACAATGTTTAATGCCATTAAAAATATCCATATTTGAGTTAAACTGTAAGTGGGGTGGGGCATTTCCCCTCCTCCTCGATTTCCAATGTCTTCCCCCGGTGTTAAACATTGTAACCGCGAAGAAATAACTTGACCCTTCTTTTACACAATTATATGGATTTTATCATCATACAAAAAACTGCCTAGCAAACGAATATTATTCGAAATAGGCAGTTTTTTTGATTCCATTTAAAAAGTAACGTGAACATCACCATCTGTTGAAGTGATATCTAGTTTATGTTGCGAATTTGTCGTATGACTCGCATTTTTTTCAAATCGATTATTATTTACGGTAATATCACCAAAGTCATTATGAATGTTATAGCTTAGATTGGATTCCTTATTTAAAAGTTGCAACTTAGTATCCCCAAAGTTTGAATGAATGACGGAATTCCCCAAAAGCATCCCTTGAATTTCAATATCTCCATCTTTACTTTGAATTGTGAGTGCTTCACTAGTGAAATTGAGGAAATTAAGATCTCCAAATTCATTTTGAAAAACCGTTGAGTTAGCACGGACGGAATCAAATTTTGCATCTCCATCGTGCATCTCCACATTTAAATCCTCCGTTATGACATTATTAGCATTCATATCTCCAAATTTATTTTCAATCGTTAGCTGATTCGATTGAATATCATTAAGAGTGAGATCTCCTTCACTTGAATGAATCGTCAATCGCTCCACTTTCATTCCGTCTAATCGCACATCGCCAAATCTGTTCTTTAAGGAGATATTTCCAAATGTCACCTCTTTTGGAACATAGATCTTGACGACTTTTTTGGTGAGGGTCCCAAAATTTAAATCTATTTGCCAAAGAGGTTCATGGTCGGATTCTTTAAGCACCAATGTGTCATTTGTAATTTTATGAGTGACTTTTGTTCCTGCTAATCTTTCTATTTTTAATTTGTATTCATTTGAGGGAATGATTTCAATATCTGTATCTTGAAGATCCCCCTCAATATTTGCAAATTCTGTTAAAGAAAATTCCTCTGCTTTTCTATCGTGGTTCCCCAAAGCCTGAAAACCATCCTCGGTATTCACAATGGAAAGTTTGGCTCCAGCAAAGAATCCGATTGCTGTAAGAAGGATTCCTATCACAATCATGCCACTAGCAATCAATGTGAATTTCTTTCTAGTTGAATTCATTTACAACTCCCCCTTACGTTTGCGGATCATTTTATCGAATTGCTTTTTAAGCCATTTAGCTAATGTCGCACTCATATTTTTTGCTACAAAAATAAGTGACGGAAATAAAAGAATCCCAATGCCTGTAGCAGTTAAACCAATTCCAATAAAGAATAAGGAAGTTTGCCAATGCTGAAAAATGACAGTAAACCCGGCCACTACACTTGTGATTCCTGAAATAAGTAAGGCCATATTTAAGGCAAAAAAAGTGAAAATAAACGCCGCACCTATCATAACTAAAGCAAATACCAGTCCAATCACGGCCAAAAGCAGTGGCAAGGCAATGGGGGCAGCAAGGATGGCAAGAATAATAAACCAAATCGCTGAAAATCCCTTTTTCGTTGTTCCTGACTCGTGATCCAATCCCTTTACAGCATAATCAGCTAAAATTTGTGATGCCACAAGCGAGGGTGGACCTAACTTGGCCATGACTTGTTCAATATTCTCTTCCCCCGCCTCTTCAAAATATTCGCGATAAAAATCTACGGCGATGTCTATTTCTTCTTTCGGCAATTTCTTGAGCTTGCGTCGCAATTGCTTTAAATACTCTTCTTTACTCATGATCGATCCCCCTTAATAACACTAAATCAATTTTCTCCTTATATTCATTCCATTCCCTAAGCAGCTCATCATACTTACCACGACCACTTGCGGTAATTTTGTAATATCTCCGGTTCCTTCCTTGAAAGGGTTGATCATAGGTCGTTAAGTATCCCCCTTTTTGCAATCTGCGCAAGACAGGGTAAAGAGTCGATTCTGAAATATCCATCACCTCACGCACTTGTTGAGTAAGGGAATACCCATAAGCATCCTTTTTTGCCAAAATAGCTAAAACACAAGCATCAAGAAGAGCAGATCCAAGTTGAAATGACACAGCCTCACCCCCATTTATATTTATTATAGTAATTATCATGTTATACGTTGTATAGTATTACCATCCATCACATTATATGATGTATAATATAAGACGTCAATACATATTATGAAAAATATGTTAAAGGAAGTGGGAATAAATGGATGGTGCCTGGCACCTGGAAACACTTTACAATTCAGGCTTAATATTTTGATTTAAAAGGCCAATATTTTTATATTGACAGTGGTGATAAAATAACGGTATAATGGAAAATTTGAATCACCCCTATATATATGATATACTTAATATGGTTACCATTAATGGAGGGTGATTATTTGTTTCAAGTTGGAGATAAAATTGTCTATCCGATGCATGGTGCAGGAGTTGTGAAGGCCATTGAGGACAAGGAGATTTTGGGTAAAACCCAGCAATATTACATCATTCAAATGTTAATTGATAATATGCAGGTCATGATTCCTACTAATAACGTTGACAACATAGGAATTCGTCCAGTTTCGGATCGACCTATACTAAAAAAAGTATTACAAGAATTTCAAACGGAGGAAACAGAAGATTCACTCCCATGGAAACAAAGACATCGTAAAAACCTTATGAAAATGCAGAACGGTGAAATTCATGATGTTGCTGAAGTAATCCATGATTTAATGTCAAGAAGCGAAGAAAAGAAACTTAATTCCAGTGAAAAGCATATGCTAGTGAAGGCGAAGAAAATTTTCATTAGTGAACTCGAACTTATTAAAGGAATTAATAATACTCGAGCAATTGACTTATTTAATGCCCAATTAAAGAAATCTTGCTAATTGTCTACAATGCCAAAATAGCTACTGACACATTTTGTCAGCAGCTATTTTTATTTGGACAGGTTCCCTAATCTCTGTATGTTTTCACACCACAGTTAACTAGTTAAACTGTTCCCGGACAGTAGCTGGTATCTCATTAAATTGAATCTCCTCCCAGGACTTTACATAACTTCTTTTTGTATCAATTTTTAAATATGCCTCATTACGTAATTGTTTACTTGCCGTAAAAGTAACTTCAGTTTCTTTCCCATCCTCATTTATCCCTTTTAAAGTATATTCGAATGTATCTACATCGACTTTTTCTCCAGATCCATCAATTTTGACAAAAACATCTTTTTGAGGAACTAAAGGGTTTAACATGTCCGCTAACTCATTTTTCACAAAAAATGTTAATGAAAACAAAATCACGACCGCTATCGCTACGGTTACAATGGCTATTTTAAATATTTTCATCATTTTATTCCCCCTCTCTCTTTTCCCTATCTTTAATTTAGAATAAACAACTAGTAAATTCCTTCGATTAAAATGACAAACGAAACCAAAAACGTGACAATATTGTCATACCCGCCAGTTATATTGGTAATAAATGGATGGGGCCTGGCACCTGGTAGTATACGGTAAATAAAAATTCCCTCTTTTGCAAAAGCTTATGGAGGAAGATTAAAGGAGGGAATCTGATTGATGAAGAAAAGGGAATCTAGGCCTTCTGTTGCTCCTGGAATGGATGATCATGAAGAATTGGAGAGAAAAGCAACAGACGAGGAAATTGAACGTGGGAAATATACAAGTGTAACTCATCTTTCTTTTGATGAAGTCAATCATGATTAAATGTCTTCAGGTACCATCCGAAAAATGGATGATACCTGAGACATTACTTATTTATTGATAAAAATCAGAATGTCCTGCTATTTTAATAAAACATATTATTAACTTCTCCTAATACATTTGAAGAATTTTTATAAATAGGATGGTGCCTAAAGCTTTTTAACAAATTCAGATTTTAATTTCATCGGCCCAAAGCCAGTAATTTTACAATCAATATTATGGTCTCCATCAACTAATCGGATATTTTTCACTTTTGTACCGATTTTTAAGACAGAAGAACTTCCTTTTACTTTAAGGTCTTTTATGACTGTGACAGTATCACCATCACTCAAGACATTTCCATTTGCATCTTTGACAATCAACTGGTCATCACTATGTTCTGTTTCCATTTCTAAAGTCCATTCATGACCGCATTCTGGGCAGACAAAAAGACTCCTATCCTCATAGGTGTATTCGGAATGACATTTCGGGCAATTTGGTAAATTTGACATCTTCCATTTCCTCCATTCATAATAATCCTTCACAATAACTAGCCATACATTACATACTAATCTATCAACGTTAAGTAGATTATACAAGGTTAAAAAAAACGGGGGCTCCGCAACCCATATTCTGGATGGTGCCTGGCACCTTAAAGTAGCAACCCATATTCTGGATGGTGCCTGGCACCTTAAAGTAAATGTTCTTCAA
This sequence comes from Oikeobacillus pervagus, assembly GCF_030813365.1. Taxonomy (NCBI): domain Bacteria; kingdom Bacillati; phylum Bacillota; class Bacilli; order Caryophanales; family Bacillaceae; genus Oikeobacillus; species Oikeobacillus pervagus. The sequence continues at coordinate 8,525 of NZ_JAUSUC010000047.1, read as the reverse complement.
AATGTTTTTTCACTTTGGTCCATTCTTCCTTAATGACACTGTACATGATGGTATGTCGGATGGGGCCTTCTTTTCGTATCATATGATTTCGAAGAATTCCCTCTTTTACTGCGCCAATCCTCTCTATCGCTTTTTGGGAGCGGATGTTTTCATGTCCTGTTTTGATTTGTACTCGATTGAGATGTAGTTCTTCAAAACAATTTTTTAATAATAAATATTTACAATTCGTATTGATATTTGTACGCCAATAATGGGGATGAATCCAAGTTGATCCGATTTCAAGTCGTTTGTGTTGTGTTGAAATATCGAGAAACCAAGTAGCACCAATTATTTTCTCTATTTTCCTATTTATAATTACAAATGCCATATCTGTTCCATTTCTCCGTTTTTGCTCAGCATCTTGAACATATTGATAGACTCGACTTTTATCCGTCAAATCAACTGACATATGCTCCCAAATACGTTGATCCTGCGCTGCTTCATATATTCCCTCGACATGTTCAAGTTCCAGTGGGAGTAATCGCACAATATTATTTTCCAACTTTTTCATCATAATTCCCTCCTTTCATTTATTAAACTCTTTTTCTGATATGATAGGAATATCCAAAAATGAACTTTTGTTTAATACCAAGGGATGATGAAATGGAATTTCAAATTTTGCTAACGGATGATAAAACAAAATATAAGCAAATTTACGAACAAATTCGACAAGCAATTTTAGAAAAAAGCTATTAGCTCATGCTAAGCTCCCACCTAAACGACGTTTGGCTGAACAATTAAATGTAAGTATTCTGACTGTCCAAAATGCATATGATCGCAAAATTTATGGAAGAAGGACATTATTCGTCACATATAGCCAAAATGAGAACTTTATATCGAGCAAAGAGAAGTTGTATAATTGAGAGCATTTCCAAACATTTAGGAGAAGAATTCAAGATCAAGGGCGATGAAGCAGGATTACATATCCTAGTTCAATTACCTGAAAGTCTAAAAGAATTCAAAGCAATAGAGCTGGCGAAATCAAGGGAGTTGAAATCGACGCCGTTTCAACAATGTATCAGCTCCATAAACCAAATCATCAAGTAATGCTAGGATATGGTGCCCCAACTTTAGAAGAAATTAAAACAGGAGTGAGCTTACTAGCCAGTGCATGGAAAGATAGCTGAGAAATACTGGAGGGTGCCAGACACCCTCCAGTATATTCCAATTTACTTCTTATCTTTGATTTGTTCGCGGATCGTTTTTAGTTCTTTCAATGACAGTTGGCCCAGTGATTGTTTAATTTCCTTTTCAATTTGTTTTCTGTTGCTTTCTTGATATTGAGTCCACCACTCTCGAAGGCCTTCCGTATTTGTGAAAAGGTGTTCCGTATCTATTTCTTCTACATCCTCATCTGTTAAATAATTTAACACAGCCGCTAACATTCGATTTAAATTACTTATTTCATCTATGTTATTTTCGGTATTAATCTGGGAATCCTCCAATTCCTTATCAACCACTTCATTCGTTTGGGCAGGCTTACGTGGCATCCCGTACTCCTCCTTATACAATTCAGTATTAGTAGTATGATCAGAAATTGTATGTTTAACCATTTTGAATGTTTGAACGAGATAAGACAATAAATAACTTTAAATAAACTAAAAGCCCCCATGCATTCACAATGGAGGCTTCCTTCATCTATTCATCAATCGTTAGATAATTTCTGTTTTCTCTCTTGTTCAGCAATGATTTCATCGTCCTCAGCGTTATCTCTCGCTACTTTCTGAGTTAAAATGGCTCCTACCGCTACAAGGATCATCACAGCAATATAATAACCTTTTTCATTTAGCTGCAAATTGTCTGCATTATACAAACCGATACTAAATAAAAAGACTCCTGCAAAAAATGTGAAATAGGCCAACACTGTAAATGCAGGTGTATTTCTCCGTCTGTGCCTCATTCAAATCACTCCCCTGAATCATTTTCAAAAGAAGGGAAAATCGCGATTATGAGGGTCCGTATCCCTTTTTATCCCCTTCCTAGGAACCCAAAATTTATTATCATTTTACCATAAAGGGAAGTTTGCCAGTATATAATTTTTACAGTTACTTTAAAAATAGTAAAAAGGATCCACAGGTTGCTGGTTATAACTTCATTTGAAGGATGAAGAAAAATCTTGCCTTCATTTTTCGTTTAACTTCCTCCTGGCCATTAAAGAATATGTAACTCTTCCCACCCTTTTCGTAAAATCCCATTTTAATCGCGTCATAATACTCACCATCCACCATTCTTGCACCCCTTATCCTCGCTTCAACTTTCATTCCTATTTTTTCTGCTACCTTCATCACTCTTATATTTCCTGACCAAGTTGACATTCCTAATCTATGTAAATCAGTTGATTTAAAAAGGAAATCAATCCATCATTTATAGGCCTCAGAATCATATCCCTAGTTCCAGAATCTTTTATCATAAATAACAATGCCCGTTTTTTTCAAAAAAACGAAGGGCTGTCTAGAAAATCAGTGTAAACTGACCTTTTAGACAGCCCCTCCTTCTTAATGTAAAGATTATTAGATAGCAAGTTCCTCTTTATCAACCGTTACTTTCCTGACCTTTACACTTGGAGGAATTAAGGGATGATTTTTTATCATGTTGATACTTGTTTGTACATCCACTTTTAATGTACCACTGTCTTTGAGCCATTCCTTTATATTCTCTTCTTGAAACTCAGGTCTGCAATATTTAAAAAGATAATCGAATATTTGAACTTTTTTCTGTAACTCTTTATTTGCGGATATCATTTTAGAGACGACATCTAAGTTTTGTTTACTACGATCTGCAGTAGCGGTCACACCGATTTCTTCTATATTTTCTTGATAAACAGCAATAATAATGTCCCTCATTAAATCACCAAAAGGCGAAGTAATGGGTTGATAACTTTGTAAAATGAGGATGTTTTCAAGATTTAAATTGGTATTCTCCTTAATGGTCTGCTCAATATTATGGTCCATTCCTATGACAAGAAGTAACTTTTTCTTCTTATCTGTACACATTTTTCTCCCACCTCTTTATCCTGATTTCTAAAGGAAATGGTTCTCTAAATTATTTGAAAGCTTAAAAACCATGACTCGTTCTCCGGTACGTGTACTAATATCAGTGTAAAAACTAATAACTTCCTGACCTGTTATAGTAAGGACAATCTCCTTTAATTCTTCTATGCCTGATTCAACCAAACCGTTTCGGGCCTTTTTCACTGATAACAATCCCTCTTTATCCTGACATAAGGAATATTCGGCGGGTGATAATATCCCACGTAATAGGACAATAATCATATCGCGTAATATATCTGATTTAACAGATACAGATCCCCGTCCAAGATAATGTTTCTCCCAATGAGTTAAAGCTTTACTTATTTCAGATTCAAGAGTTCCTTTTGACTTATCCATAATGATTCCTGTTCCTTCTCTCTTAAAAATTTCTTGAAAATACAAACGAATTTTTAAACCGTTTTACCGAAAAAGGTTAGAGGGTTAAGACCAGCTCTCCCAGATTCCTTCAGGATCAATAGATGCAAGGCGAACCCATCCATTTTGGACTTTTTGATTGAATGCCTGATTATGGCTAAGTGTTCTTTCCACATACTCTCTTGGTGCCTGAATTACCACCAACAGTCTAATTGGTGAGTGATAAATATTTTGATCCGATTGCATTACAGATTGCCAAGGAAGCCCGATTAATAGGTCGCTAGCATTCCCCTGCATCACTCCGATACCGGCAGTTACGGTTTGGGTAGTTTTACTGCCGCTACCATAATAATGAGGGGCAACAGTAGACGCATAATACTGTAAATTAATCCATTCGCAAACGGTTCCTGGACCGTTAATAATCGCCTCAAGTAGATCACCATTTTTATCATTCTGCCAATTATAATTATGTAAAAACACTCTGCCATTCAGATTACAATCCTGAGTAAGTCTTCTTTCTCCAATAATAATGGCCGCGTTCCCTGCCAATCCCCACTCAGGTCGCACTTCACTCCAATCCTCTGCAAACCGCTCTGCCTCCGCCTTAGGTTTTTTGTAATTTAAATGGATATTTGGTAATTGCGGTATACGCTCAGCATTTGCTTTTTCACTAACTTTTAATAAAATGGACTCGACTTGATTAAATGCATCCTTTGCTGTATTTGAAAGTTCAGGAACATAAAGCCATTTCAATTCATCGGTAGTTGTAATATGTTCGGCTGCCACGAAAACTGTATCTTCTGGAATCGATATTCCTTCCTTTTCGAGTGTTTGCCTAACCTTCGGAAGATTGCACAAGGAGGCAAATACCCGTGCATTAAATCCACTGGATGCACCACCACATGCCCCACAATCAAGCGCAGAGGAATATGGATTGTTCGTACTATAGCTACCATGTCCGCAAATGACCACTATAGGAGCAAAATGGTTAGTAAGTCCCATCATTTTCAACGCTTGTCGAACATAATTCACCTTCTCCCCATCAGTAAATCCGATCGGTAGCTCTGATGCGATAGTATGCTCCCGCTCTATTGTAAACTTAGTAAATGGCTTACGGAGCCATTTTTTCTGAATTTTATGGAAAGTGGATCCGGCCCATTTTGGAATAAAGCTCCTTGCTAATGTTTGTACCCCTAACCAAGGTCCGCTGATTTCCGGCAACAGCATGCTTGAAGGTAGGCTATGTTTCATTGTTTTAAACGTGGAACTAAGCGAATTAACCACCTGATTTCTTTGTTGATATTGCTTCAATTCTATATCTGAAGAAATTTCTTTTACTTTAAATTGTGGATTAAACATAACCGGTAAGGAGTTATGGCTGTGATGACTACATAGCTTCGTGGTTGCAATCGGCAACCCGAAAAAACCCGCTGCTCCTATTGTTTCAAAAGGACCCTCTTGTTCCAGTTGACGACGAAAAGGTTCTGAACGCACATCAATGCAAAATACAAATTGTGCCATGACTGTTTTATCCATTTTCCTTACAATAGATTGTTTCGATGTAATTAACTTCATTAATTGATCTTCGTATGTTTTTTCCCATGCTTCTAACCAAAGGCGGTAGCGCGCAACCTTATCAAAACGATAGGCAAGGGTCAAATAGGCTTCTAGTTCTGTAGGGGGCAACTGGGAAATTAAGCTCACAGGCATGTCACCCCACTGTGCCCACGCTGATACCAAGGGTTCTAAAAAGGCTTTAGCGTCAATATCTTGCTTAGGCAAGGGAAGATAGGGTTTAATCAAAGCACATTCCATAGACACTCGAACAGCCAAATATTCAAGAAGCAATGAATGTTCCTTAGCGGATTGCTGAGAGCGCCACAGCATCATTCCCGCCCAACCTGGAAGGGCATATAAATGGGCTTCAAGGTATTCTTGTATCTCTTTAAAAGGGATGTCCATTTCCTGCAATGCATTCATTAAAGCGTCATCGGCATTTTGAGGCCCCTCATTTAACTTTTTACGTACTGTAGATTTTAACGAAGGATCATATTTAATGATCCCCCGCCAAGCATCATAGAAACCATTTTCGCGATTAGGCATAGACCAGACTGCCTGAATGTCATCTAAAAACAATTTACACCACTTAATCATATGACGGTTGAGATCTTTAGCTATTCTGCCATCTCCCAACTGTTCCATACGTTGGCTGAATGTTTTCACTGTTTGTTTTTTAATTATACGGCAATTGAAATGGCTCACTTTTTTAATAATTTTTTTTAGTTCTGATATTTCTAAGGGCTTTGAAGGTAATGGATCATCCAACAAGAGTGCAGACCGACAGAAACGTTCTGCAACATCATGGGGAATATCTAAAGATTGGGAATCAAGCCATTTTTGAAGCTGTATTTCTAAAAATTCTTGGCGAATCTCCCCTCGATTTTGTGCAGAACGCAACACAAATTCATTAGGATAGATGTCTACATCTACAATCGTTTTTAAACGACGTGCCACTTCTTCAAATGATTCCTGTTCCATCCCAACCCAAGGGGTACGAGCCGCAAATGTACTAATAGGACCAAGAGGAGATATAACTTTACTTGCTGCCTTTACCAAATCATTTAGAGATTGTGTCGATGTGAACGCAGTATTGGTCGTTAATGTAGGGTTCAGCGTTAATGTAGAATTCATCGTCATTTCCCTCCTTGAGACATTAATCTCGTCAAATACTTCGGATGGCTTTCAAAGAAATTACTTTTCGGTTCACTGAGTCTTAAAAGCCATAAATAAATAACAGTAAAAAAAACAGATGAACGATACCGGACCCGTAATAGCCCAAGAGCAATGCCAACAAGTAAAATAAACAGGGCCAAAATGGTTGCCATTGTTGGAGGTTCTGTTTGAATCTGGATTGATTCCTGTAACAGTTTAAAAAAGGCACTATGGACAATGCTAAATACAAAAGCAGCTCCGGCAAACAGTGTAAGTCCCGCTATTCGTCCAATCCTGCCGTTTTCATTAGCCACAAGTTGTCTCCAAGAAAGTAACACTGACCAGCCTAATATAAGAGTATTGATCAAATGATAACCATCCCTAGGAGAGGTCCACCAGAAAACTATTCCTAGTAAGAAAGCCAAAATAATTCCAACAATCGTCCACAACAAGGATGAAGGCTGGGTTGTTCGGACGATGGATTTTTGATGATGAACAGCAGAACCAGCTTGTAAGAAAAGGGTCGCCTTGAAAATACCATGTAACACCGCATGAATAATGGCTGCCCAATAGGCTCCTAAAGCACATTGGATCAACATAAAACCCATTTGTGCAATCGTAGACCCTACAAGCTGCCGTTTATAATCAACTTGGACCAACATGATTCCTGTTCCCATCAAAACTGAAAAACCCGATAATACAAGCAAAACTATCTGCGCAGCATCTCCACTGAATAGTGGCGAGAAACGAGTTAACATAATTCCACCGGCATTTACAATCCCTGCATGCATGACAGCGGAAATAGGCGTAGGCGCAATAACCGAGTCTAATAACCAACCGTGGAAAGGCCATTGTGCTGCTGGAATAATAACAGCTACAATGAACAACAAGCTGATGCAGCTTTTTTCCCATGAATCAAGTTGGGCAAGGCTATTATTTGAAAGGACCATCGATAACTTCCAATACCCTGTGGCTTGTGTGAGCCAGATAACCACGAATAACAAAATAATCCAACTAAGTGCAAAAAAACGACCGGACAGTGCCGAAGCATTTCTGGCTACCTGCCACTCTTTCTTTAAGCCTATGAGTAGAGTAAGTCCTAGAAGAGTCACTCCCCAGCAAATTAACAAGATGCGAAGATCATTACTTAACCATGCAAGAGAATCAGCAGCTGTTGTAATTGTAAGCAGAGCGAAATAACTTCGATAAGATTTTTCGCCGAGTAAATAATGAACACAGTAACTCTGCACAATAAAACTAATTGTAAGAACAAATAACGCCAGTAGCCACGATAATGTATCAAGATACCAAGGTCCGAAATTTATAGATTTATTACAAAAAATCAGGGCTAACAGAGCGCAAATTATGGGCAGTAAAAGGATCACAGTATGAATACGAATAAAATTCAAAGGAACTTTGGGAAGTAATAGAATTAAACCGCTTAATACCGAAACCACAAGCATCATAAAGAAAATCATTGGTAGGAAATCAGGATTTTGAAAAACTAGCATTTGGCTTCACTCCATATGATTGGATAGGCTGAATAAGCCAGAATTTCGGTAATACATTTCTTAATCATTCGCCTCATTTTCCTTTCTACTTAACATTTAAAAAACAAAAAACCGACAATTTTCCGCGTTTAATGGTTTGGCAATTAAACCATTAAACTGTAAAAATTGTCGGTTTACTATTAACGAGCCCAACTTGAGCTTTTTATTAGTCTACCTTTTATATAATTATTCTTTCATCTTAATAACAACCAATGTTTCTAGTCATCTAATTAATAAATTCCCTTTTTCATATAGCCAATAATAGAATATTAACTAGTATGCTAAAGGAAAATTATCTATTTATCAAATAGATTGTATTTTATTCATTTTCCACTTTACTATTAATTTAACATTCTGTCAAGTGGGACAGACAACTTGTCCCAATCAATAACAAATATTCATATGGAGAAAAATTTGAAGATCCATCAGAAAGTCAGTTTTCACTGTTCTCCTACGACAGCCCTATTTGTTAGGATGTTCTTCGATCAGGCGATTATGAAAATTTATCGACTTTCAGTTTAGGTCACCCCCGGCGTTTTGATCATTTCCCACTCACTTTTGACTATTTCCCAAACGGATTTGCACTACTTCTCGAGTGATTTGCACTACTTCTCGGAATATTTGAACATTTCCCAGGATTTTTGCATATTTCCCGCGAACATTTGCGCCACTCCATCGACGGGGCTCCGCTTTTCCGCGGGTGAAGTCGATCCCGACGCTTTGACCATTTCCCACTCACTTTTGACTATTTCCCAAACGGATTTGCACTACTTCTCGAGTGATTTGCACTACTTCTCGGAATATTTGAACATTTCCCAGG
>NZ_JAUSUC010000046.1 GCF_030813365.1 Oikeobacillus pervagus | reverse complement strand
ATTTCCCAAACGGATTTGCACTACTTCTCGAGTGATTTGCACTACTTCTCGGAATATTTGAACATTTCCCAGGATTTTTGCATATTTCCCGCGAATATTTGCGCTAACCCACCGACGGGTCTCCTCTTATCCGCGGGTGAAGTGGATCCTGGGGTTTTGATCATTTCCCACTCACTTTTGACTATTTCCCACGCGGATTTGCGCTTGTTCTCGAGTGATTTGCACTACTCCTTGGGATATTTGATCATTTCCCGGGATTTTTACATATTTCCCACGAATATTTGCGCTACCCCCCGACGGGTCTCCCTCTTATCCGCGGGTGAAGTGGATCCTGGGGTTTTGATCATTTCCCACTCACTTTTGACTATTTCCTACGCGGATTTGCGCTTGTTCTCGAGTGATTTGCACTACTCCTTGGGATATTTGAACATTTCCCAGGATTTTTGCATATTTCCCGTGAATATTTGCGCTACTCCACCGACAGGTCTCCGCTTTTCCGCGGGTGAAGTCGATCCCGACGTTTTGACCATTTCCCACTCACTTTTGACTATTTCCCAAACGGATTTGCACTACTTCTCGAGTGATTTGCACTACTTCCCGGAACATTTGAACATTTCCCAGGATTTTTGCATATTTCCCGTGAATATTTGCGCTACTCCACCGACGGATCTCCGCTTTTCTGTGGATAGCATTAAGTCGAAAATTTAACGAAAATAAAAACCCCTTAAGTTAGATTATTTATTCTCCAACTTAAGGGGTTCAGTTCATTGTAGGCTTTTTACTTATGGAAACATTCTCTTCTGTTCTGTAGCTAAGGCGTAGGAATGGTATAGACTCTCATTCTGATCCTTTGATGCTCCTTGAATTAATTTCATTTCGTCATCAGTTAACTCTTGTATCGCTGAATGAGTATTTGCACTTTTTCTCCATGATTTTTTTCGTAGCGATTGGAAAAATAACTTCATTTTTATTCCTCCTCACCTTAATGATTTTTAATTAATTGGCCAAATGTTAATCGCTGATCGGTTTTGAGAATGCCTTTCGGGTAGATTTTCGCTGCTAATAAGGAGAAGAGTGCGATACTCACTAGCATGGACCCAATAGACAAGATAATTTCTAATGGTGAAACCACTTCGTTTACGATTCTAACCATTAAACTAATGGGAGCTGTAAATGGAACATACGATGTAATTTTAGCTGTTAGTCCTTCTGGATGATCTATAACAAAGATCATTTCTACCACTAAACTTGCCATTAAAATAATGGTAATCGGTAGTGTACTACTGGATAATTCTTCTGGCCGACTTGCCATCGATCCAATTACGGCAAAAAGTGCTGCGTAAATAAAGTAACCAAGGATAAAGAATAGTAAAAAGTAGATCGTATAGGAAACAGTCAGTATATTCATCAGTGTATCGGCAATACTGCCTTCTTTAATTTTGAAAATTTCCATTCTCGCCATCAAAATCGTACTGGCAAAGAATATAAACAGCTGTGTCAAGCTTGCTAGACCGATACCAAGGATTTTTCCAAACATCATCGGAACTGGAGAAATCTTTGTAATCATGACTTCCATCACCCTCGATGATTTCTCCGATGTGATTGCTGTTGCCACATTATTTCCATAGGTGGTAATAGCCAAGAACATAATACCGATTAATAAATAGATCATAAGAAACGAATGGGCGTCCGTATCCCTTAATGGCTGCATTGTTGGTTCGATTTGAGCCGAAAGCATATTTGCTACATCCTGATCTATATTTTTCTCAGTAATAATTTGTTGAAAGTAAAGATTTTGTACAAAAGCTTTCATACTTTGAACAAGTAAAGGATCATCCTTTTCCATATAGTAATCCAATTGGATGGATGATGGATTCAATCCATTCTTTAAAACAAACAATCCATCAAGTTTGTTATTTATAATCTTTTCTTTATAACTTTCAACATTCGAGTTATCGCCAAGTTTAAAGATATGAGTTGATTGGAAGGTATCCAATTGTTGCTGACTCATTTGGAAATCATCATTCGTAATTAAAACATAATTTCCGGATTCCTCCTTGTTTGAGAACTTCTCCATTACACTTGGTAGTGCTAAGATGAAAGCCCCAATGAAAACCAACACAATGGTCATCCACACATACGACTTAGATCGTACAGCTTGAAGATAGGTCTGCTGGAGTATAATCCCAAAGCTTCTCATATTTACGCCCCCGTTTTTTCGATGAATATTTGATGTAGGCTAGGCTCCCTTAGAGAAAGACTTCGCACTCCATATAGTTGCTCAATTTCCTGTAGAAGCTTCAGTGGTGCCTGGTCTTTCGTAAGTTTAATAGAGTAACCTCGGTTATTTCGTTTGTATATATAATCTTTTTGGGCCAAAACTGGCTCTAGATCCGTGTCTGACTGTACATCTAAATAACGATATCCATAGCTTTTCTTAATTTCAGATAAGGATCCTGACAATACCTTGATTCCGTTTTTCATGATACATATTTCTTCGCAGAAGGTCTCAACACTATCCATTTGATGACTGCAAAATATGATTGTTTTTCGCTTCTTTATTAGATCCTTGACTACATCCTTTAGCATTTCAGCGTTTACAGGGTCTAAGCCACTGAATGGTTCATCTAAAATGATAAAATCCGGATCATGGATCAAGCAGCTAATTAGCTGAACCTTCTGTTGATTTCCCTTCGATAGTTCCTCTGTTTTCTTTTTAATATAAGGGGTCATTTCCAATCTTTCTAACCAGTTCAATGCCTGTCTTTTTGCAATTTTTGAAGGAACACCCTCTAATCTAGCTAGAAATACCAATTGTTCTACGACATTCATCTTTGGATAAAGGCCTCTTTCCTCAGGAAGATAGCCGATTAATAATTCTTTTTTGGACAATGGGCGTCCATTCCAGAGAATAGAGCCACTATCTGGTTTAATAATATCTAGAATCATCCGAATGGTTGTGGTTTTTCCAGCACCATTTCGCCCTAGCATCCCTAAAATATTTCCTTCTTCAAGCTTAATATTTAAGTTACTCACAGCTTGATAATTTCCAAATGATTTATTTAATCCTTGGATTTCAAAGGCCATTTTATACATCCTTTCTTAGTTCTTAATGAAGTAAATGATTGCTACACCCATCAACACACCTAAAGCTGTCATTAATACAGATTTCATTTTCATTTTGTTTCCCTCCGTTATCGTTTATTTACAAGATCTAAAGAGTTTTTAGCATTTACAATTCCATTTCCTAATTGCCTTTTAGTTCCGTCTCCTTTAACAGTTCCACCGTAAAGATATCTTTTAATTACATTTGGAGACGGCCTTTTCCCATATTTCTCTTGATATTCAGCTATGATTAAGGCTGCTGTAGCTGAAACTTTAGGTACTGCTAAGCTTGTGCCAATCATAAATTCATAACCAGGTGCAAATCCCATGTATTTACTAAGTTCGGATTGCGGTAGTGTAGTAGGATAAGTGGTGATCGTCATATATTCCAATTCTATTTTCTGTTGATCTTCAAAGTTTGGTCCGTAATCCCCTGCTGGAGCCGCTATATTAATATTGAATCCATAATTAGAATAGTAGGCTAGTTGATCATTCAGATTGGTTGCGGATACAGTAACGACATTTGGCAATCCACCAGGCATATGAAGCTGAAGGTCGTTTTTTAATCCCATTTGTTCAGCAAGGTTCTTAGGGTTTGTTAAGTCATATCCATCTGTACCTGATGAAGCTACTAATAGGCTCCCTTTTTTATTGGCATACTGGATTGCACGTATATAGGAAAGATATGTTGCTCGATCTTTCTTATTTTTCATTGACTTGTACGTTCCTAGGCTTAGATTAATGATGTCCATATCATCATTGGCAGCTTCAATAATGGCTTTAACAATCCAGCTTGAGTCAGCGGAATATCCTTGAAATACCTTGTAAGGGACAATTCCGACCTCTGGGGATACCCCTTTAATATTTCCGTTAGCCGCAATTGATCCGGCTACCATCGTTCCATGACCAATTTCATCTACCATGGAGGAAACACCTGGGACAAGGGATTTTCCTGGACTGATAATATTATGTTTAAGATCTGGATGATGAATATCTACCCCACTATCAACGATCCCGATTTTCACATTGTGGTTGCCTTTTTCAATTAAATAGCTAGCACCATCGGAAGTGACTTTTTTAATATCCCATCTCCAAGCGTCATAGATGTTGCTTTCTTCATTGGATTGCGTGAGCACTCTACTTTGAGTATTATTGAATTTTCTTAATTGGGATAATGGTTTTACCATCAACCCAGGTGCGCCTATTTTCTTAAGGGTTACGGTTTGTTCTTTGTTAAATCCTTCAATCAGTTTTTGGTATTTGTTATTAAGATATTTTTGAGCTTGTTCTAACTGTTCATGATTATCGCTAGAAATAATCATGGTATTGATTTCATCGATGTTTTCTATCTTTAGCTCCGGATACTTATTTTCTAGATCTTCAATCAGTTTTTGAGTGTTTTCATTTTCCGTTAAAGCAAAAACGTAGGAGTCTGGAGTGTTGTTATTAGGGCTTTCGCCTGCATTTGCTGTTGAACTTATTCTTGCCAACATTAGAACAAAGATTAAACAAACACTGAATACTGTTCTGACAGTAATGCGTGTTCTATAACGCCACTTTTTCATAGTTCTTCTCTTTTATTTGTTGTGTTTTAGTCAATTTATAGTAGTATCCTTGTTGATCTAATAGTTCATCATGTGTTCCAGTCTCCACTATTTCTCCTTGGTGCATAACAACAATTCGATCCGCATTTTTAATTGTGCTCAGTCGATGAGCAATAATAATTTGAGTGCAAGGCAATTCAGATAAATGTTCATCAATTATTTTCTCTGAAAGTGTATCTAAAGCACTTGTGGCTTCATCCAACAATAGAATTGATGGCTTTGATGCTAATGCCCTTGCTAAAATAAGCCTTTGACGTTGTCCCCCGGAAAAATTAATTCCAAATTCAGAGACAGTTGTCGCATACTGAAGGGGTAACTGCATGATTTCTTCATGAATATTTGCTTGATAGGCGGCTTTTAGAATGTCCTTATCAGTAACATCCTGTCTTTCGGATGCGATATTTTCGGCAATTGTTTTATTAAACAGCCTCGCCTCTTGGAAAACAACGCCAATCGATTTCCTTAAAAATCGTAAATTGAATTTATTACTTTCCATTCCATCGAATAGAATAGATCCTTCACTAGGTGTGTATAATCCCAATAAAAGTTTAACAAGGGTACTCTTCCCTGCCCCAGAGGATCCTACAATGGCTACTCTCTCTCCTGGTTTCACTTTAAATGAGATATTTTTAACGGTGTGATCGCTAAAATGGTTATGTTTGTACGAAACATTTTTAAATTCAACTTTTCCTTTAATTGGTGAACTAAAAACAGATTGGCCATTTTCCCTTTCCGTTTTTGCATGCATAACATCGTAAATCCTTTGGATATACGACCCAAGATAGATTAGTTCTCCGTATCCATTTCCAATAGAAATAATGGGTGTGATAAAGGAAAGAGCTAATGCATTAAAACCTAGTACATCTCCAAGAGTCATACTTCCTGAGATAATCGGTTTGCCACTTAGCCATAAAAGATAAATAGGCAATATGAATTGAACCGAAGTCGCGATTGTATTGATTAAAGAGGTCCATATTGATCTTTTTTCAGCATGCATTAGTTGCAAACTGAATTTTTTAAACCAATCATTGTAAACTTGATTTTCTAATCCCATGACCTTTACATCGCTGATTCCATTAATGCTTTCTGACAGTATTCTTTGAACCTGTGATTGTGCGGAAATTTCCTTATCAGCAAGTTTCCTGGAAACAGAGGTGCTGAAGACTAAGATCCCAAAGATACTTATTCCAATAACTAAGACAATTCCTGTCATTTTTAACGAGTATTGAGCCATAACAACGAGATATGTAATGAGTAATATTCCATCGATTAAAAATGTAATTGCCTTAGTAGAAAGAATTTGTCTGATATACACGTTTGAATTAGCCCGAAATAGGAGTTCTCCTGTGGACCTATTTTCAAAAAATCCGTAAGTGAGATTTAATAATTTGTCGATAAATTGAGTCATCAGTGATTTATCGATGGCTGTTTGTAATTTTGCTATTAAAAAGCCTCTCAATGCAGAGAAGATCAGATAACTAAACAAAAGGATGACGATGCTATAGCCAATTGCTGTTAAATATCCATCATTTTTTGGAATAATCACTTGGTCAATGATCCAACTTGTTAGCCAAGGAATGACTAAAGCAAAACCTTGTATTAACAAGGAAGTTAATACAATAAACGCAATTATCGGCTTTTTTCCTAAAACGAAAGAGAGGAAGAATCGGGTATGTGAAACTCCTTTTTTCTTCTCAAAGGATTCGTTTGGAGCCATCGCTAACACAAATCCTGAATACTTTTCTTCTATTTCATCAAGTGAAATCTTCGTTCTTCCTAAAGCAGGATCTACAATAACAGCAGTCTTCTTCCCAATCTTCTCCAAAACAACATAATGTTTATTTTCCCAGTGAATAATCGCTGGTAATAATACATTTTTTAAATCATCAACACTGGCCCTATAACCTTTCACATTGAGATGATAACTTTTCCCGACCTCCATTATTTGGAATAGTGAAGTACCACCTTTTGGAACTCCGTATCTCTCTCTCAACTCCGAAAGAGGTACATGATTTCCGTGAAACGATAAGATCATACATAATGAGGCTAAACCACATTCACTGTGCTCCATTTGTTCAATAAATGGAACTCTTCTCATAATCACCCTCTCCTTGCTTTGTACAATTATTAATGCATAACATGTTCTTGTTGAAGGTCGATTTGAAAGGATATTAGTCCAAAAGAATAAGCAGCGATTCCAATTTGTACGCGTGAAGTAATGTTCAGCTTTTTTTTGATGGAAAAGATGATTTCCCCGA
This sequence comes from Oikeobacillus pervagus, assembly GCF_030813365.1. Lineage (NCBI taxonomy): Bacteria > Bacillati > Bacillota > Bacilli > Caryophanales > Bacillaceae > Oikeobacillus > Oikeobacillus pervagus. Next base: position 15,759 of record NZ_JAUSUC010000046.1, on the reverse strand, counting down.
CTCTACGCCTACTAATAAATAATTTCCTTGAGATTTCAATGTCTTTTAGCCCCTCAGCTACCAAAGTTGCCACTTCAATCTCTCGCTCACTTAATAGGTCTCTCATTTATACCTTTCCTCCCTTAAACATTGTGGTTTTGCTTACTAACATCATATCTTGATAACAGCAAGTATTAACCGCCAACTAAACAGGCGAAACCGCAATATTTTTTTGTTGAAACACCCAAAAATCCGCCATTTCTACAATAAATGTTTATAAGAACAAAGAAAGTAAACTCTAGGCCGTATGAATGTCCAGAAATGTTTAAGAAAGAGGAATTTGTTTACAAAAATTAAAAAGGGAAAATTAACAAGATGTCGAAATATAGAAAATATAGGAACTTCCTTACTAAATGTTTTGTAGACAAAATGAAGGAACTTTAAAAATTTCAAGGATGGAGTAAAGGGGTGAATGGTTTGAAACCATTATTGGAGGATCAATTGCACCAACATATTGTGGATCAAGCAAATGTATTAATTGATCGTTATTTTTTTGAGAAGGATCTTAAATTCAATGTAATGAATTATGTTAACCATAAATTTGACCAGATTATTAACTTTTCCCAGTTTACAAAGATTCATTACGACATTTTCCGTGATTCTTATAACAAGGAAGAAGAAATCAATTTATTAACGATTGTTGAGCTGATCATCTTAGCCTCTGACATCATGGACGATATACAGGATGGAGATGCTGGAGACAATCCTTGGGCTGATGTGGATCTTGGTCAAAATTTAAATATTATAGTTGGCATGTTATTCCTTTGTTTAAAACATCTTGATGAAATGAATATACCTGATTTTATGAAGGAAAAGATTCGATCCGAAATTCACCTCGCTACCCTTGGATCCATTAACGGGCAGCATATTGATTTATCTAATAATATTTCCTCAGAATCTGAATATTTGTCGATGGTATCCCTTAAATCAGGCTCTTTAGTTCAATTAGCTTGCTTATTGGGTGCAGGTTGTGTAGATGAAAATACTGAGAGAATAATAAAAACTTATTCTAGACAAATTGGTATTATTGCACAAATAAGAAATGATGTGAACGATATGGTCAATGGTTTTATTAAAAGTGACATCATAAATAAGAAAAAAACTCTTCCTATTTTATATTACTTGAAGCTTCAGAAGCCTCAGTTTCAAATAGTAAAAGAGTATTATCTCGGAAACCAACCATACAGTGAATTGACAAGAGAAGAGATTTCAGATTTACATAACACCCTTATTTATGGAGGTGCTGTCGAATATTGTAAGGTTATGGAACAACTTTACCTCCATAAATATAAAGAGTGTATTCATTCCTTAAATATTGGGTCCAGTGATAAAGAGAAACTTCTTCATATTAATATTTAAAATGGCTGTTTGATTTACATGATGAAGACCTATGTGGTTATTTCCAAGAATCGGGGACTGCTAGCATTGGGTTAGTGTCAAGAGAAGTAAAGGTATTAAGAATTACATTTACTTCGGAACTTGTAAATTCCTTCAAAAGCTGGGTACTAGATTGACTCCATTCTTGAATATTTGGATTTGCTACTAATTGTTCAACGATTTCCATAATCATCATGTATCGCACCTTTCGTTATTTGATAATTTTATTATAATGGACAACCTGGAAGTAATTACCGCAAAGTCATTTGTAATTACCGCAAAGTATTTTTGTAATTTTTTGAAAGGAACACAAGAAGTCATGGTGATAAAAAACAGAAAAGTCATGGCTATTTTTATCTTCACTGTCTATATAGCCTTACATATATATTTGATTACACAGATGATGCGTCCCTTTAGCGGAATCACGACATCCACAGATCAACACCAAAACTTGATTGTTAAACAGATCGACAAGAGTGGCTGGGTGAACGATACGGATATTTCCAAGGGGGATATTATTGCAAAGATTGACGGGAAGGAAATAAGAGAGACTGATATTCATAAAAACCTTAAATATGCTGATGATTTAACAGTTGAACATAATAATAAAATATCCCATTACATGGCACCGGATACAAAGGTTTCGGATTTCTTGCAAGAACTCTATATACCGGGGATTTTTTCAATACTAACGTTGCTTTTATCGATTTTAATTTTTCAGAAAAATAGTTCAACGGCTCACTTTTTACTAGGATTTCTGATGTTGGCCTCTCTCAGCTTTTTAGCATCAAATGCAGCAAATAGGGATTTTGTCGCTCATCTCATTTTAATCTTTTCTTTTCAATTTGGCATCCTTAGCTTTTTTTGTTTTATATATTCGACCTTTTTGGAGAAGGGGCTAATTCAAAAAAAGCCCACAGTTATGTTAACAATCAATATCATTCTTGCTATTCTAATTATTTTGCTCAATGTATATGACTTGTTTATGAAGGACTTATCGAGTTTATTCACGGGCAATTTAATGTTGATCTACTTTTCTATTAATATTGTTTATTCCATTGGACTTTTAATCTATATTTACATAAAAAAGCGGGATTCTTCACATGAACCTTTTCTGAAATGGATGTTAGTGATTCCAACTGTTGCGTTTGTTCCTTTTATTTTTTTGCATGCCATTCCTTACATAATAGGACTGCCATATTTACCAGATGATATGGCGGCATTATTTCTTTTTGCTATTCCAATAGGTTACTCCTATTTGATTCTGACAAAGCAACTTTTAGATATTAATTTTATTTTGAATCGGATCCGATATTATACCGTTTTATCCTTGATTCCAACGATAATTATTTCTTTTGTCGTCAGCGGTACGGTCAATCATGAGAGTAATTTATTCAGCCGTTTTCTACAAAATTTTTTCTTAATATTCACGTTAAATATTCTGTTTTTACTACTAAAGGAAAAGATTGATTACTCTTTCCGAAACCAGCTTTTTAGGGACAAAACGAATATAACCCAAAGCATTGATCAATTCACGAAAAAATTATCGACCGTGATGAAGGAAGAAGAATTAGAAAGATTGTTAGTAAATGAGGTCGTGTCTGTTTTAAATCCATCTGGTATTACTTTTATTGAATATGATTTGGAAACGTTCCAATATACTACAAAGGTAGTTCATGGTGATAATGATCAGTTTACCCTTCAAAAACACCAAGAATGGCTAATTCAAAGCGATACGAATGGGGATTTATTAAAATTTAAAGATTCACTTGGAATCCGGCTTTATCATAGGGATCAAAAAATGATCTATATTTGGATCGGCCATAAAAGGAACCATACAAGCTTTAATATCAATGAAAAGACTTGGACAATCACGATCGTCAAATATGTACGCCTTGTTTATGAAAACTTACATGCTATTAATAACTTAATCCAGTCATTACAAAAGCCGAACATTGGGGATCACCCTACATCTGTTTCATTATCCCGATTTTTATTTCAATTGGCTGAAAGAGAAAGAAGACGACTGGCTTCAGATTTGCATGATTCCGCCTTACAGGATCAAATTGTATGGTATCGTAAATTGGAAAATTTAATTCAAGAGAATCAAGACATCCCAAGTGATGTGCAAAAGCAATTAATAAAGATTCAAAATGGGATGGTGGATGTTATTAAACAAATTCGCAGTACTTGCAATGAATTAAGGCCAAATCTCTTATTAGAGGGTGGACTCATTAAATCATTAAACGAATTATTTTCCCAGATCCAAATGCGAGTTAAATATCATCTTGATTATGAGTTTGATAATATTTCAGATACGTTTGAGGATTATAATACAACATTATCCATCTATCGGGTCTTTCAGGAACTCCTTAATAACGCGGATAAACATTCGGAGGCCACCCATGTATCCGTCAGTATGTGGGAAGAGGATCAAACTATCTTTATTGACTATCGTGATAATGGGAAAGGGTTTGATCTGAATTCCCCACCTACTAAGAAGAATCATATGGGATTATCTGGTTTAAAGGAGCGAATCTTCAGCTTAAATGGGGAAGTGGAGTTTATCACTAGCGAGGGGAAAGGCTTACAAGTTTATATTACAATACCGAGGTGACAAAATTGACACGCGTTTTAATTGTGGATGACCACCAATTGGTGGGTGAAGGAACGAAAAATATGATTGAGCAGGAAAAAGATTTTGATGTTACATATCTTATGTCTATTGATGACGTTATCAATATGAGCCGAGAAAATCCTTTCGATGTTTACTTATTAGATATGAATATGCCTAATTGTTCTGGACTTGAGTTGGCCCAAAAGATTTTTAAATTTCACAAAGATGCAAAAATCATTCTTTATACAGGCTTTGAATATACATCTCAATTTAATTTATTAATTGACTCGGGGATCAGTGGAATCGTTAGTAAATCAGCTTCTAAACAGGAACTTTTGATGGCTATACAAGCTGTATTAAATGGGTATACCCTCATTCCAATCTCATTATTAAGTCAATTAAGACTTTCAGATGTTACCGTTCAAACAACAAGCTCCAATAAGAAAAAACAAGCCAATATTTCTGTCACACAGAAGGAATTGGAAATACTTGAAGGCATTTCAAAAGGTAAAGGGAATAAAGAAATTGCTGAAGAATTGTTTATGAGTGTCCGCGCAGTTGAATATAATTTAACGAAAATCTACAAAAAATTTAAAGTCAATTCCCGATCAGAAGCCTTAGCGGAAGCAGTGCGGATGGGAATTATTAATGTGAATCTATAACAAACAGGCGAGAACGTTACTCGCCTGTTTATTGATTTTAGGCATTTTCCAAAGTTAAAATGGATGGGATACTATTTGGGTTCCTTAATCTTAACAATTGAAGGCCAATACCCGAAATTCCTACAAATAAGCCAAGGGATTCGACATTAGATGGACTATCTACCTGATATTTTTTTGTATCATTAATCGTAGCAATGACCTGTTTCCCAATATATCTTGCTTTCCATAATAACCCGTCATCTTGATATTGTTTAGATGCTAATAAATACAATTCAGTATCTCCCATATTACCATGACACAAGTTATTATTGTTTTTAAAACCAAAGCTTTCTACATTACTTATGGCCGTTCTAACTTCCCAATCAAAAAGGGGATCATCGCGGTATTTTTTCATTAGTAAGCGACTAATCCCAATACCTGTAGAACCATGTGTCCATTGGTGAAGATATTGTTCTCTTTCCTTTCGTAAATCGATCCATGCCTTTTTATTAGGATTAAACAGAGAGCGATCATATAAAACAGCTTGTTCTGCAAAATAACGATAGTCTTCATGACCAGTTACCCCTCCTGCTCTCCATAAAGCAGTAGCTATTCCACTTGCACCATGAGAAAGACCACCTAAATAGGTTTGCGTATGCCTATTTTTCCATGCAATCCCGCCTAATGTATCATGAGCATGTTGGATTAAATGTTGGCAGTACAAGTGCATGATCTCAAGATACTCCGTGTCCTCTGTAAATTCATATAGATTTAATAATAGGTGAACAATTCCCGCAGATCCACTTAATAAATCAAATTCTAAATCTTCGTCCACCCTTTGTCTTAAAGCTGATTTTGCCTTCTCAACAAAGGCCCTATATTCATCTTTTGGACTTAATTTTTGAAAATGAAGAAGGGCATATATTACAGAAAGATCTCCGAAAAATGTTGATACTAGCCCTTTTGAATGTACGAACGGATGCATGGCGGATTGCATTGCCGCATGTGCCGTTTCTAAATATCGATCCTCATTTGTTTCCTTCTGTAGGTATAATAAAAATAATGCAACCCCACTAAGACCGTCATAAAGACTTTGCTTCATTGGTGATACGAACCAATGGTCGTTCAGTATATTTACATTTAACCAAGAGGCATTTTGTTTGTCATCAGAGAATGTCGCTTTTTCAACTAGAATATCCCCAATTTTCTTGGCCTCTTCCAGAAAACTCTCCTTGTAATTAAAAGGTTTTGGGGAGAGATTATGTGCTTTTGCCTTTTTAATTTCAAAATTAGCATCTCTATTGCCTTCAATCGATAATATTAACCAATTTGTTTGATCCTCTTTTTCCTCGATTGTAAGATTTTTGATTTTATTAATAACCTTTTGGTATCCACTCTCCTGAAAAAAGTCCGGTATCTGTTCTCCATGACTATTATATAAATGACAAGAATCGACAAAGGTTGCAAAATAAGGCACATCCCTTTGCAAAAGATCACGAACTTCATGCTTCACAATCCGTTTATCTAAATAGGGGTAATACCACATTCTTTCAAATAACTTTTCTAAATAAATGGCATCACGCATGTAATCGGGATGTGTTGATTCAAGTAGAAAGTGCGAGTATTGCTGTGTCGCTCTTGCCACGATGCGAATTTTTAACCCCTTAAATAATGAGAGAGGTCCATCATCACGGACGATGCGCTCTTTATTTTCTAAAAAGAACTGCATCATATCTTGGAATCCTGCAACGATATCTGATAGATAATCATGGGGCTGAACTGGTACTCCATTTAAAGATGGTAAGTTGGACGCACCTTGGCTTTTAGCTGCTTTTAATGAGTACACCATGTTATCGGTATTCACTTGATCAAGACTTAGTACTTTAAAAGGTAAAACTTGTTCCTTTCCATTCAAGGCACTGAAATCTAATCCTTTCCCATCCGAATTTTGAAACAATGTTTGAGGAAGAAGGCCCGTACCAATGACAGAATCGGCCTGTTTATATTTCAGCTTAATTTCAGAGCTATCCGGGAAATCAAGTTTCGGATATTGATGGAATATCGTTTCCAAATCAATTAAATATGGATATTCACCATGTGCAATCAGGTTTTCAAAATGCATATCAGCACCATTCAACAAATACATTAAACCGGCAAGGCTGCCAAAACGGAAATAAAAGCGGCTAACTTCCTCCTTTGATATACATCCTTTTGGGGTAATTCTTTCCTCCCAACCATACTCACCTGAATCAATGATTTTATAGGTTGGTAAAGATAGAGTCTCCCTTTCACTTGCGATCCATTTAATAAATTGATTAAAAGCCGATGCAATCGCTAATGGCTTAGGTTTATACATCATTTCTTTTCCATCTTCAAATACAAGCTTTATCACTGTATTTCCTTTTTGATGGGTATCACCTTGGCCAATATTTATTTCAAGTAGCGCTTCTGAATCGATACCAAATTCACTTTTTAGGGTTGGCCAATCCTTTTCCAACCGTACCAACAATGACTGGATATTTTCTAAAAAATAATCTGTTCTCGTAATTAAAAATCTAGTTAGAACCGCATATTCCTTATAGAATTCTAGCAAACTATCAATATTTCTTGCTTTTTGAATAACAAAAGACTTAAATCGATCTTCAGGTGTTTCCCCAACCAATTCTTCCCTCAATTTTGATACATTTAGTTCCAATATTATAGACCTTGATGCGATATTTAATAATTCTTCTGCAAGGGATAATAAAAGTTTTTGTTTGATATTTTCTAAGTGGAATGGAACGGATTTTAAACGGAGTGGCACAGTTTCGATTAAATTAGCTGATGCGTATACGATGAAGGGATAAATAAATTCAACTAATTGATATTCTTCTTCATTTAAATCTTTACTTTTTAATATTTCCAATCCTAATTTCAAAAGTGAAAAATTTATATTTTTAAATAGCGGTCCACGATATAACCTTGCACCCCCTTCTTTAATCGGAGAAATGAGTGCTTCAAATATTTCTTCATTATAGCCGTCATATTGAAGTCTTTTTGAAAAGTTATTTTCTTTGCCTTTGTATAAATCCTCTTTCCACTTATTCACATTCAAAAGATCTTTATGATTCCATACAAGATCCTTATTATTCGATAGAACCTGATATCTCTCATGTAAGAATAACGAATTCGCAAAATCTTCGTGTCTAATCATCGTTTTAACTGTCATTGCGGTGGTTCTCCTCTCTTAAAAATATTGGTAATGACTCAAAAATCATTGAATGATTATCAATATTTTTAAGTAATAAGAGGCAGCTGATTTAACTGCCTCTTAAGGGAATTTAACTTAGCAAATTTTGATTGAAGTTGTAAGACCAATAATGACTCCCACACATAATGGAGTGGTTTCAGGTTTTACATCAGATGCCCCTTGTACTGCAGCTAATTCCTCATCGCTTAATTCAGCTAATGCCTTTCCAGATGGGTGGGAGATTACTCCATCAAATTTTTGACGAACATCTTGATCCTTCCATGCAGCGATAATTTCCTTTCTAGTTACTTTTGCCATTTTCACTCATCCTTCCTTCGTTTTTAATTTTTTCTAGGGGTTTTTTTGTTTCCCTGTAGCTTATGTCTATACTATAAAGTTAATTTTTCATTCTTTGCACTTCGCAAAATTGCATATTTTAGGAGATTTTTAAAAATAATAGGAAAGAATTTTTAAAAGGGTGATTTTTCTAATGTTATTGGTGTTTAGTAGGGGATTAAGGAAGAATGATATAATATGGAGTGGAAAATCGCTATAGGATACATAAAAAAGCCTGGATAGGTTTCTGGCTTTTTAACTGGTGTATAGTGATCAAATTCTTTTCAATGTTACATAGTGTATAAATGTATTAGAACACTGACAAGATATAAAAAGATAATGCCAGTTGGAATATGAACCAGAAGATTTTGTTAGTGACAATAAAATCATACGAATAACCCCGCTCCATTTATAGAACGGGGTTAAATTTCGGCGCAGGAATTCCGTCGTAATTAAAACTAACTATAGAATCGCTTAAAATATGAATTCTTATTTTTCTTTTGTTAAATCTGCCTTCTTTGTATTAGGTAGAGAATATTTTTTTGCCTTTACCCAAAATTTGTGTCGCACCTTTACTTAATAGAACTGCACTAAGACAATGCCTTCAAACCAACTACACCCACAATAATGAGGAACACGCTGATCATTCTCCCCATGCTTTTGGATTCGCCAAAAAGGAGCATGTTGATTAAAACAGCACCTGCTGTACCGATCCCGATCCAAACAGCATAGGCGATACTAACCTGTAAATAGTTGAAAGATATATATAAAAGTGCAAACGAGGCACCGAATCCCCCTACATAAAGAAGGCCATTTTTCAATGACTTTTGCTGACTATACATGGTCAAACCAATCGTACCGGCAACTTCGCTAAAAGCTGCAAGAAAAACAAATAACCAGCCCATCTTACATTGCCTCCTTTTCTACTTTATGACTAGCGTTATTCTCATCCTTATTATCAGCAATATTTAATCCAATGACACCAATTACTAATATTGCGATAAACAACGCTTTTCCTGCACTGAAGCTTCCACCGAAAAGAAATACATCCATTAATACGGTTCCAACCGTTCCAACTCCCGCAAAGACAGCATATACCGTTCCCGTTGGAAGAGTTTCACACGCTCTCGGCAGAAAGTGAAAATCAGTAAAAATGATGGTGATAATAATTACCCAGTGCCACCATGAGTTAGCGATATTAAATCCATAAATCCAAACCAACTCAAAAAAGCATGTTAAAAACACAAAAAACCACGCTTTATTTTTCATATCATGTTCTACTCCTTTAATGACTGATTTTCATTCATTTTTATAAAAAAGACCTCGCTTGGTCTTTATCCATTTGTTCTTAAAATGAAGGATCAACAACTCTATTCTTGAATCCCAAGTCCATATTTTAGGAAATCCAATACCTCTTCTTTTTGTTGATTAGCATTCCCATCTTTCTTAGAATCATATAAATAGATTTGTTCTGCCGCTGATTCAATAAGACCAATGAATAGCTTAGATGTGCGTTCAACATGAATAGAATCACGAATAATCCCTGAAGACTTTGCTTCTTGTAAAAATTGGCTGATCCATGAATAAAAAGGCTGATAAACAGCTTCCCATTCTTTTATATGGTCTGTTGACGCAAGCCCTGCATATACAAGCGCTTGCACTTCCCGATAATCACTTGTAAAGGCAAAAATAGCTTCGACAACTTGGGAAAGTTTTGATAAGAAAGAAGCATTTTGATCTACTCGTCTTTTTACAGTCGCCATTTCCTTTTCAACCATTACTTCTGCTATCGCTGGCATGACAGACAGTTTAGACGGGAAATACAAATAAAAGGTTCCTTGGGCAATTCCAGCCAATTTTACAATATCCGAAATTTTTGTCTTTTCAATGCCCTTTTCCTTAAACACTTCAATGGCTGCATGAACGATCTTTTCCTTTTTATTCATCTCTCACTTCCTCCATCCTAAATGACTGAATATCATTCATTTTATCAAACTACGTTAAAATGTCAATTACAGGGACAGGCTTATTGTCCCACTCAATAAACCTGCCCCTTTTTATGATAATAACTGCTTATGTTAATAGAAAAATAAAGAAGAAAATCACTATCCTGTCACGTTAGATCGAATAGTGATTTTCTGAAATAAAATGGGATTCTATATCATATAGCTAACATACATCGGTCTGAGTAGGTAATGGCGCCGCTCCTTAAATTTTACCTACAAGATCAAGGCTTGGTTTAAGTGTTTCTCCGCCTTCTTTCCATTTGGCAGGGCAAACTTCACCTGGGTTGTTACGAACATATTGAGCAGCTTTAATTTTATTAATAAGCGTGCTTGCATCACGACCAATTCCATCTGCATTAATTTCAACAGCTTGGATCACACCATCAGGGTCAATGATAAAAGTACCGCGATCAGCTTGACCTAATTCTTCGATATATACGTCAAAGTTGCGAGAAAGAACATGGGCAGGATCACCAATCATAGTATAAGTGATTTTACTAATAGCATCTGATGTGTCATGCCATGCTTTATGTGTAAAATGAGAATCTCTTGAAACAGAGAATACTTCAACCCCAAGTTCTTGAAGAGCAGGATATTGTTCTTGAAGATCTTCAAGCTCAGTTGGGCAAACGAATGTAAAGTCTGCTGGATAGAAGCATACTACACTCCAATGACCTTTCAAATCTTGTTCAGTCACTTCAACGAATTTACCGTTTAAGTAAGCTTGTGCTGTAAATGGTTGTACTTCTTTACCTATTAAAGACATAATTAAAATTCCCCCTACATTTCATATTTAATTACTATAAATAGTATGGTCATTACATTGTGCAATTATATATTTATAATAATTATTATCTGATTATCATTATCATACATGACTAGCTATTTTGTCAATCATAATGCATTCTTTTAATTAAAAATTAATAAATTGTTAACATAGATAGCGTAAAGATGTCCAAGTGCAATGAGTGGATCGTTCCTGCTAAAATAAAAAAAGTCGGTATTTCCATTTACAAAATCATAGAAATGCTTTAAAGTGTAAAACGTAACCATTACTATTTACATTAGACTGGAGTTGAAAACATGAAGATTAAGTCCGTTATTTCCGCTGCTATCCTTACGTTAATCCTTATATTATCCGGTTGCGGAAGCCCCAAAAGCACTAGCGAAAATAAAGAAGTAAAGGATAAAGAAACATTAAATGTCTATACAACAATTTATCCACTTGAAGATTTCACAAAAAAAATTGGAGGTGAGTTTGTTGATGTGAAGAGCATCTACCCGCCAAATGTGGACGCCCATACTTACGAACCTTCTACTAAAGATATGGTTAATCTAGCAAATTCTGATTTATTTATCTACACAGGTGTTGGTATTGAAGGTTTTTCAGAAAAAGCTTCTGAAACTTTGAAAAAAGAAGATGTTCAAATTCTAAAAGCTGGTGAAGGACTTGAACTCATAGAATCTAGTCATTCTCATGAGCATGAACATGAGAATGAGCACCATGAAGATGAAGCCCATGACGATGAACACAAAGACTCTCATGAACATAAAGAAGAAGAGCATCATCACGGTGATGTGGATCCCCATATATGGCTAGATCCTAGCCTTGCTATTGATCTAGCAAATAATATAAAAACTTCGTTAAGTAAGTTAATGCCAGAACACAAAGAAGAGTTTGAAAGCAATTATACCCAGCTAAAAGGTGAGCTAGAAAAGCTTGATCAAGAATTTAAGACGACCATTGAAAACTCAAAAACAAAATATTTATTGGTTACCCATGCTGCCTATGGATATTGGGAAAAGCGTTATGGGATTGAACAGATCGCCATTACAGGTTTATCACCTACACAAGAACCTACCCAGAAACAATTGCAGGAAATCATTCAAAAGTCAACCGAGCATAACATCCATTATGTGATTTTTGAGCAAAATGTCTCACCAAAGGTAGCAAAAATCATTCAAGAGGAATTGGGGGCAAAGTCGCTTACTCTCCATAATCTTGAAGCTGTAACTGAAGAAAACGTGAAACAAAAAGATGATTATCTCAGTATTATGCGCGAGAATTTAGAAACGATAAAAACAGCTTTAAATGAATAACAACGATGGGCAGGGACAGATTCATTGTCCCATCAAAGTTCCTTTTTATGATGGTAGCCTCCTATTTTGATAGAAAAATAGGGAAAGAAATCACTATCCTGTCATGATAGATAGAATAGTGATTTCTGAAATAAAAGATATTGGATTCTATATCATAAGCTAACGTACAGCGGTCTACAGTTATTTAAATATTGGAGGGATTTAAAAATTCCTAAAGAACTGCTTAACCGAGATTTTGCTTATGCTCTATATTAATTTCGAATTAGATAATCAAATGCACCCAATGCTGCAGTTGCACCTGATCCCATGGAAATAATAATTTGGTTATAAGCACTGTCTGTACAATCACCTGCAGCAAAAACTCCAGGAACCGTAGTAGCTCCACGCTTATCCACTACGATTTCACCTATACGATTGCGTTCGAGAGTGCCCTCTAACCAATCAGTGTTTGGTACAAGGCCAATTTGAACGAACACACCGGCTAGTTCAATATGTTTTTCTTCTTCTGTCTCACGATCAATGTAAGTAATACCATCTACTTTGTCTGTACCAGTAATTTCTTTTGTTTGAACGTTCTTGACGACTGTCACATTTGGAAGGCTGTATAGACGTTTCTGTAGTACCTCATCCGCTTTTAGCTCTGGCATGAACTCAAGAACTGTAACATGCTTAACAATTCCTGCTAGGTCAATAGCTGCCTCAACACCGGAGTTACCACCACCGATAACCGCTACGTCTTTCCCTTCAAATAATGGACCGTCACAATGAGGACAATAAGCTACCCCTTTGTTTTTAAATTCTTGTTCACCAGGAACGTTCACATTACGCCAACGTGCACCCGTTGAAATGATAACGGTCTTACTCTTAAGAACAGCCCCATTTTCAAGTTCAACTTCGATAAAATCTTTCTTTTCTAACCCTTTAGCACGCTGTAAATTCATAACATCGATATCATACTCTTTCACATGTTCTTCAAGAGCCGCTGCTAATTTAGGTCCTTCTGTATTTTTTACACTGATAAAGTTTTCAATGCTCAAGGTATCTAAAATCTGACCGCCAAAGCGTTCTGCTACAATTCCTGTGCGTATACCTTTACGTGCTGCATAGATTGCCGCACTTGCACCCGCTGGACCTCCACCCACAACAAGAACATCAAATGGTTCTTTATTGGAGAGCGCATCCGCACTTGGACCTTCACCTAACTTAGCAAGAATTTCTTCAAGGGACATACGCCCATTACCAAATGATTCACCGTTTAAGTAGACAGCCGGCACAGCTAGGACATCTTTTTTCTCCACTTCATCTTTGTACGCCGCACCATCGATCATTGTATGCGTAATACCAGGATTAAGCACGCTCATGATATTAAGCGCCTGAACAACATCTGGACAGTTATGGCAACTTAAACTAACGTAAGTTTCAAAATGATATTCACCTTTGATTTTCTTAATTTGGTCAATGACATTTTCGTCTACCTTTGGAGCTCTTCCACTCACTTGTAATAGGGCTAACACCAAAGATGTAAATTCATGACCTAATGGGACACCAGCAAAAGTAATTCCTGTATCTTCTCCAACACGGTTAACACTAAAGCTTGGTGTTCTATTTAGTTTCACTTTTTCTACAGTAATTTTCGATGTCATGGATGCTAGCTCATCAATTAGAGTTAGCATCTCCTCTGAAACTTTATCTGAACCTGCACTCACTTTTAGAACGAGATCTCCTTCAAGTAGTTGAAGGTACTGGTTTAATTGGGATTTAATTTCTGCATTAAGCGCCATTTATATTCCTCCTTACTTTCCTTAAATTTTCCCTACAAGATCAAGACTTGGTTTAAGGGTTTCTCCGCCTTCTTTCCATTTGGCAGGGCAAACTTCACCTGGGTTGTTACGAACATATTGTGCAGCTTTAATTTTATTAATAAGCGTGCTTGCATCACGACCAATTCCATCTGCATTAATTTCAACAGCTTGGATCACACCATCAGGGTCAATGATGAAAGTACCACGATCCGCTTGACCTAATTCCTCTATATACACTTCAAAGTTGCGAGAAAGAACATGGGCAGGATCACCAATCATAGCATAAGTGATCTTACTAATTGCATCTGATGTGTCATGCCATGCTTTATGTGTAAAATGAGAATCTCTTGAAACAGAGAATACTTCAACCCCAAGTTTTTGAAGGGCAGGATATTGTTCTTGAAGATCTTCAAGCTCAGTTGGGCAAACGAATGTAAAGTCTGCTGGATAGAAGCATACAACACTCCAATGACCTTTCAAATTTTGTTCAGTGACTTCGATAAATTTACCGTTTAAGTAAGCTTGGGCTGTAAATGGCTGTACTTCTTTTCCTATTAATGACATAATTAAAATTCCTCCTACATTTCATATTTAATTACTATAAATAGTATGGTCATTACATTGTGCAATTACTTATTTATAATAATTATTATCTGATTATGATTATCATATAGTACTAACTATTTTGTCAACCATAATGCATTCTTTTCATTAAAAATTAGTGAATAGTTAATTAGATAGCGAAAAGATGTCCGCTGTCTCCACGATACTATAAAGTGAGACTTCATTCAGTAGGGGTTTTCTTCATTCCCACTGAGTGTTAGCTGAACTTATCGGACCTATAGGGGCAAGTGATCCTCCACCTATCTTCTTTGTTTCCAAATCATCTGGAGATGGAGGTTTTACTGTCCGTTAAGGGGGATAAAATACACGGTGCTTGCTTGCACACCTTGTGATGTATTCGAAAAGAACTAATGTTTTCGATTATGTTTCTAAGCACATAAATAGGTTCAGTACATAATTTCGACTAATCACTTTAGGACGGATGGTGTTTTCAGCTGGTTATTATCTATTTTAATATCCATCATCCTAGTAGAAATTACTCCCTTTTATTATGATCCACGTTAAATATTCCATAATAAATATGTTACAATAAAATGGTAATAGTATGGTTTCTCAAGGGTGGTCAGCTCACTCCCAACAGAAAGGGGGTGGTGCTGTATGACAGTTTTTGAAACACTCATGTTTGCTGTAGCGTTTTCAAGTTTAATCGTTGCAGTGCTGTCATTTAACCAAAAAAAATAATCCACCCTTGAGTTAGCAGCTCGGTGGATTATTTCCTCTGTACGCTGACCCCTTTTAGGGAGCCTGCTATTGTGATACCGTTAGTGTTGCTGCACTAGCGGTATTTATAATGTATGCTTCTTTACTTTAATTATAGATGATTCAAAGCAAAAAATAAAATAAATTAAGAAAAGTTCGATGTCTTAAAAAAAAGATGTCTGATCAATTATAATCCTAGATTATTCACCGACAAATACAAAATTCCACTGAAATGCTGACTTACCGGCTTTTCAGTGGAATTCTCTTTTTCACTTATTAGATGAAAAAA
>NZ_JAUSUC010000045.1 GCF_030813365.1 Oikeobacillus pervagus | reverse complement strand
TCACGATAGCCACCTTGTCTTTCGCTAACAGTTCCTACTGCCAAGCCTGTAGTGGACTTTCACCACCAAGTATCCGCCCATGCAGGGCGCACTTATAATATGCTGGGAAGGGAAGATATCCTTCCCTCCATCATGACTCAATTGAAAATTTAAATTGCTTTAGATCCACTGGTTTCCCTTTTTCATATGTTTGTTCAACCCATGTCACATGGTTGTGATGGTCAACGAGTACAATCGTTGAAGAACGAGTCCCATACTCTTCAGACTGAATAAAAATGGGAGATAAACGTCTTTCCCAATCAAGACTGACTCCAGTTTCTGGTAATGTATCATCAGGTGCTATGGTTAAATCTTGCAAAATTTGGAATAGAGTTGGAATATGAGCAGATGTTTCTTTTGCCCAATTTGCTAAATGTTCTTTTGCCCGCATCACTTTCGGCCATGGTGTATTCAAAAAGGCATTACTTAGACTATGAGTACCAGGTTGCACTTCTTGTATCCCACCGTAACGATTTCCATAGTAAAACAGATGATCCACCGTCCCGGCGATCACATTAAAACCCGGATAATGATGTTTTTCCTTATCAAGTTGAAAAAGAAAATCCTTTGGGTGGTCTTTACTTAATAAAAATGTTCGTATTATCTCCCCCCTCGATTTCTTTCCTTCCGATATTTCGTTTGGATCACGGTAATTCGTTAGCGCTGCAAATCGCCCTGTCTTCGATATCCCCATCCATGTCCCCATTTGAAGTAGATCTCTTCCAGCCAAAATATCCGGATGATCTTCCCAAAAATGGACTGGCTTTGTTGGACGTCGATAAAATTCATCCCGATTAGCAGCAATGATGAGTTTATATTCTGGGTGTTGCTTGAATTGCAAATTAATTAAACACAAAACATATCTCCCCCCTATTGAAATGAAAAACTTTTACTCTTTCCGCCATCATCTTTGACAAATAAATTGAATCGTCATACAATTTAATTATTCCTATTTGATTACTAAGAATTGTGGAGGTAATAAAAAATTGTTTTCAATAAAATGGTCCACTATTACGTTATGTTTATTTATGTTCATTTCTTGGTTTCTAGGGCTATATTTTCTAGCGTTTCTTGCCACTCCTAGTATTATTATTCCATTGGGAAATCAATATATATGGGTGACACCATTTGTTGGATTATTAAGTTTGACGATATTCCTAACCGCCATTACCATAGTCCTTTCTCTTCTTCGCAAAAAGGCAAACGGGAGAAAACGCGCGATTTTACCATTCCTACATTCTATATTATGGCTCGTAGTCCTTCTTTCGCAAGTAAAGGTTATTTTATTTAACCTAGGAATATGTCATTAATTTTGAAAAATCGTGTGAGAATTCCTGGTATAAAAAATAGAGGAAATCAAATAATAAAAGTAGTATGTATGAGGAGTGATCAAGTATGGAGCCAAACCGTGTGAAACAAATTTTATCGTCTTCGAATGAGGTTGAGGTGACGTATAACGGTGTCTCTGTTTGGATAGATAAGTTAAATGAAGATGGAAAAACAGCAACCGTCCATCTAAGGGGTCCACTTGAAGAACGTTCAATTGTGGAAATTCATGAATTAAAAGAAAAACAATAATTCCCAAGAACACCTCTACCTTCAATTGGAGGTAGAGGTGTTGTATATAGAGAGTTTGTACTTTTTCATCTCGCCTTAACGGGCAGTAAAACCTCCACCTCAAAATGATTTGGAAACAAAGAAGATAGGTGGAGAATCACTGCCGCTAAAGGTCCGATAAGTTCAACTAACATTCAGTCGGGGATGAAGAACCCTCCCACTGAATGAAGTTTCACTTTATAAAATAAAGCCATTTTTTATTGCTTCATAAGTGAGTTCTTCTCGAAATCTTGGATGGGCAATCGCGATTAAGGCTTTCGTTCGATCTTCAATACTTTTTCCTTTCAATTCGGCTACTCCATATTCTGTTACGATCCTGTCTACATCATTTTTGGACGTTGTGACAACCGATCCCCTAGATAATAGGGGCCTAATTTTGGAGATTGTCCCCTCTTTTGCAGTCGAATGCATACAAATAAAACCCTTTCCTTCTTTGGAAAAATGAACACCCCTAGCGAAATCAGCCTGCCCCCCGCTTGAACTATAATACTTTCCTGCAATCGTCTCCGAGGCACATTGTCCATAAAAATCGACTTCTGTCGTAGAATTAATCGAAATCATTCGGTCCTCTTTAGCAATTTCCCTAGGATCATTGACCATATCAACTGGTAAAAATTCTACCCCTGGATTTTCATCAATAAATTGGTAAAGTTTTTTCGTCCCTAAAGCAAATGTTGTGACAATTTTCCCTTTATTTGTGTTTTTTAAGGTTCCATCGACGACCCCTGTCTTGACCAAATCAACAATTCCATCTGAAATAAGCTCAGTATGGATTCCTAAATGTCTATTGTTTTGCAACAGACTAATGACCGCATTAGGAATCGCGCCGATCCCGACTTGAATCGTCGCACCATCTGGAATTTGTTCGGCAACATATTCAGCAATTCTTTGATCTGTGCTCGTAATTGGAGACATTGGAATTTCATGTAATGGATAATCCGTTTGGATAAATCCTTCTATTTGGCTAACATGTATTTGGTTTTCTCCAAAAGTTCTTGGCATTTGTTGATTCACTTCCAAGAAAAAAGGCACTTTCCCAATAAAACTAGCCACATAGTCTGCTTGGGTTCCTAATGAAAAGTATCCATGCTCATCCATTGGCGAGGCACAAGCGAGAACTAAGGATGTTTTAGTGCTTTCTTGTAAAATTCTTGGGACCTGATGGAAATGATTTGGGACTAAGTCACAATTTCCTTGTAAATATGCTTTTCTAGTTGCTTCACTCAAAAAATAAGCGACATGCTTGACATTTCTTTTCATTTTTCCATTTATATAATCTCTTTCTCTAATCGCATGCATTTGATGAATTCTAACTCCATTGAAACGACTTGCATTCTGTTCAATGACATCTAATAAAACCTTAGGTTCCCCGTTTGCCAAAGGTAAAAGGATATCATCCCCATCTTGAATCAATGATAATACATCTACAGGTAGCTTTTCTTTTTCATGTGTTAAAGCAACTAGATTGACCATTCCATCACCTTTCTTAGTTGTCATATTTTGTAATCATTCAATTATTATCATAAGGGATTCAACTGGGGATATAAAGACTATTTTTCTATATTTTGTGAATTTTTTAGTACCTTTTTGATTTCTTGGAGGATGAAAACAACCTTTGCAACTTTTTTCTTTATATCCATTTTCCAAAATAGCATTATTTCCTTGGAAAGCGCATAAAACGACAGAACTCTGCATTGTTCTGTTCCACATGGACTTCTTCACTTTGGCAGAGCTAAAGTGAAACTTCATGCAGTGAAGGCATGGCGTTTTGAACGTGGCAAGTTCAACTAACATTCAGTGAGGGATGAAGAAAAATAGGAATTGATCCTGGGAAATATGCAAAAGCCCCGAGATCCACTCCTACACACAGTAAATATGAATGGCGTTCGCCGAATTAGCGCAATTATCATCGAAATAGCGCATTAAATCGCAGGAAATATACATATAATCCGGGAAATGTGCAAATCCTTTTGAAACTAGCGCATAACTTATTGGGAAATAAGCAATGGTCCCTGGGAAATGTGCAATAGCTCCATGATCCTCCCCTTTGTCTAACAAGAAAAATGGCGTTCGCCAATTTATATGGTTTTGACTTGTTTCTTGAATTTATTAGGTAATTTTTCATCCCATAGGAAAGAAACAGATTGTCATTGTTTAATAACAGTAGTATCATAGTATTATACTGTATTATAACAGTTAATACTTAAAAGAAGGATGAAGCGATGAATAAATACTCTAAATTACAATCGGCCTACTCTTTTTCTCATTTTCAAAAAGATTTGATTTCTGGTTTAATTGTTGGAATTATTGCCATCCCTTTAGGAATGGCTTTTGCCATTGCATCAGGTGTACGACCTGAATACGGTATTTACACGACTATTATCGCTGGGATCATCATTTCGATTTTCGGAGGCTCTAAGTTTCAAATTGGTGGGCCTACTGGAGCCTTTATTCCCATTCTTTTAGCCATTGTAATGGAGTTCGGGTATGAAAATTTACTAAAAGCAGGGTTGCTTGCTGGAATCATTTTAATCTTGATGGGGCTATTTAAACTTGGAACTTTGATCAAATATATTCCAAGACCTGTAACAATTGGATTCACAGCTGGTATTGCGGTGATCATCTTCACCGGTCAGATTGCGAATTTTCTAGGGTTAGAAGGTGTAAAAAATCATGAATATTTTCTAGCTAATATAAAAGAGATATATCTTCATCTTAACACAATCAATTTATACAGTGTATTAACAGCGATCATTTGTCTTGTCATCATCGTTCTAACCCCTAGATTCGCTAAAAAAATTCCTGGACCCTTAATTGGATTAATTGGCTCAAGTGTGATTGCTTATATTTTTTTTCCAACGGAAGTAGCTACAATTGGGTCTTCTTATGGTCAAATCCCGAATCATCTTCCATCTTTCCACATTCCTATCATCACGTTGGAAGATGTTCAACACTTATTGGCGCCTGCGTTTGTTATTGCCATGCTGGGCGGAATTGAATCTCTATTATCAGCCGTTGTAGCGGACGGAATGACAGGAAGTAAACATAATAGTAATCGGGAATTATTCGGGCAAGGATTGGCTAATGTTGTAACCCCTTTATTTGGAGGAATTCCAGCAACTGGAGCAATAGCAAGAACCGCCACTAATATTAAAAGTGGGGCTACCTCAAGAGTTTCTGGTGTTATTCATGGAATAGTTGTGTTGCTCGTCCTGTTAGTTTTGGCGCCTTATGCTTCTCACATTCCACTCGCTAGTATGGCGCCTATTTTGATGGTGGTTGCTTGGAATATGAGTGAACGAGTAGAATTTATCCATTTGGTCAAAACAAAAACAGGAGACTCACTTGTTCTATTGATTACATTTCTCCTTACTGTTTTCACCAATTTGACAACGGCTGTACAAGTTGGATTAATCTTAGCCGTATTCTTATTTATGAAACGAATGAGTGAGTTATTAATTGTGGCGAAAGTATTACCAGACCCTCACGACAAAAATGAAAAAGTTCGCTCAAAGACCGTCAAGGAAGGAATGGATTGTCCCCAAATTAGCATTTATACAATTGATGGACCAATGTTTTTTGGAACAGCTGAATTTTTTGAATCATCTGTTATGAAAACAATTCAATATGAACCTAGTATTCTCATCTTTAGAATGAGTAAAGTTCCCTATATGGACACAACTAGTGAGCATCATTTTTCATCCATTGTCCATCGTTTACAACAAAGAGGAGGAAAAATTCTTATTTCAGGAATTCGCCAACAGCCATTAGAAGTATTGAAAAAAACAGGTTTATATCAACAAATAGGACAGGAAAACTTTTTTGATCGTACGGGTAAAGCTATAAATGAGGGGCTAAATCATCTGGAGCTTCAGAGATGTCGTGGGTGTAAACATTTCGCTTTCCGAGAATGTGATGAATTATCCATCGATACAGAAGTCCCAACAAAAAAACAAATGACCTCTCCTGCTCATTAAAAATTGAATTCGTCCTTCAATAAATTTGTAGTATGATCCCCCACCTAATTTTTCTTTTTAAAAAATAGATGGAGGGATTCATACCCCTTAGATGTTTTTTTTCGATTTCATTCCTCATTTTTATTTAAAGTGCTTTAAACAGTTGGTTTTCCTGCAACATAGATGACTTGACCTGTTACATAGCTTGATTCATCCGAGCATAAGAAGGCCGCCACATTCGCAATGTCCTCAGGTTTTCCTGAGCGTTTGATCGCAAGCCCTTCAATAATCCCTTCCATCATTTGATCGAGAGTCAACCCTATTCTTTCCGCCGTCTCCCTTGTCATATCTGTCTCAATAAACCCAGGTGCAACAGCATTCACATTAATGCCAAAGGGTCCTAACTCAATCGCCATCGTCTTTGTCATCCCTTGTAAGCCCGCTTTCGCCGATGCATAGTTCACTTGTCCGCGATTCCCTAGTGCTGAGGTTGAGGATAAATGAATGATTTTTCCGTATTTCGCTGGAACCATATATTTCTGAGCTTCCCTGGAACATAAGAAGCTTCCTTTTAAATGAATATCAATAACAGAATTCCAATCGTCATCCGTCATTTTAAATAATAGATTATCACGAATAATTCCGGCATTATTGACTAAGATGTCGATTTTCCCATAAGAATCGATTATTTTTTTGAAAGCGGATTGTACTTCTTCAGGATTTGAAACATCACATCGGACAGCTACAGCATCACTGATCTCACTGATTTCAGCTGCCGTTTGTTGTGCCCTCTCTAAATTCACATCCAATATTCCAACACTTGCTCCCTCACTTGCTAATTTCTTTGCTATTGCCTTTCCAATGCCCCTTGATGCTCCAGTAATAATCGCCACTTTCCCATTAAATCTTTGCATGCTCTCTCCCCTTCTCATCATTTTTTCACGCATAAGCGGTGGTTATATTACTTTCTGAAATAGGCAGAAAAAGAAATCGAAGTTTGAAGAAACCTCCCTATTAGAAACATATGGAACTTATCATAAAACAATGAATGAATTTTCATTCCATAATAAAAATACAACCATTAAGCCGGCTCTATAACCACCACCAGCCGTAACAGTATAGTCTAATACAAAAATAAAAAAACGTTCCAGAAACAAATTGTCTTCTATGTAAACATTGTTTAGGCCCATATCCCTTTTTTCCCTTCACAATCATTGACGAATTTTAGCTAATTTCCTATACTGAATTGTATTTACTTTTCACTAAGCTTAAGATTATAAAATAATTTCGTTATACTACCATACTAATGAAGGGGAACATAATGGATTATCAGATTATCTTTTTATCATTTTTTGTCATCCAAACAGAAGGAACAGACGATGACACACACGTGAAATACAAGCATTATCAAACTTTAAATAATGAAGATTATGAGAATAGTTCACTTAAAGATTTCTTAGATGGAGAACTGATGAAAATTTCCAAACGAAAGGTGGAAAGACATCCAAAGTCAGAACAAGCACCGACTAAAATCGGCCGTTTTATTGTAGAACCTGGCCATGAATTGACATCTAATCCGAATTATAATCTTTTTCATAAAGTAAGATTTGCTTCCACACAAGAAGAATTTAAAATAACGAGTGAACAGTTTGTTGCTTCCTATATCGACACAAGTTCAGTTCGGGGTGGCGTGTTTCTGATCGCCTCTGCTAAACTAACAAAATACTTTGATGAACCTTTTATTTTTATTATGAAATGTGATTTTGAACCAAAAGTTGCAACGATCACTGATGAGTCCTCTTTAATTCAGCAAGTTGAAATGGCGATTACAACGAAAAATATGAAATCAATTCAATACCCCTTTATGCCAGAAGATGGAATAGTCGAAGTTGGTGAATTAAAAATTCACCAAGCCTCCCATGCTCGTTATTTTGAGGATTTTTTGAAATACGTATCGTATGAAAAGTCCATGCCTGAAATTGTGAAGACACAAGTCATGGATATGGTGAAGGAACAAGTGTTAGAGGCTTACGAAGAAGAAAGTGAAGAACGCAACCGCTTTGAAGAGGCCATGGAAATTTGGGCAACGAGCCCGCAACGTGAATTGCAGGAACACTTTAGCACAGAGGAAGTAGTTGAAGCTGCAGCACAAATTGTGGAGCATACTCCCGATCTTGAGCTTAAATTTAAGCTTGACCATATATCGGTGAAAGGGCTTCTTTCTGATTTTGGAGAACAAATTTATTTAGCGAAATCAAATGGACGATATATGGTTTTAATCGAAGCGGATACCGTTTCATTCGGAAAAGGGTTTTCTCCAATCGAATTTTTGAAACCTGATGATTTATCTGCCATTTTGGATAAAATAAATCATACTCATGATAAATAGAAGGATGCGATATATATGAAAATAATGAATCATTCGATTGAATTACTTCATGATCCTTTTGGTATTCTATCGGGGGATCGATATGAGTTCATCATCGATGTAGAGGTCGCAGAAGACGATGAATTATATTCTGAATACGGAGTTTATATTAAAGTTTTATACGTAGTAGAGGAAGAAAAAGAAGGAATTCTCCAGTATCATATGTATGAACGAACAACCGACCAATACCAAGATTTCTTACTTGAGCAAGAAGAGGAAAACATGCTCGAGCAATTCTGTAAAGAACAGATTTCTAATTTTTAGATAAGACATCATTAGACTAAAAAGACTTTCCCCTATTTATAGTTCTAAGGGAAAGTCTTTTTCTGATGCTTGTCGCGCCTGGACAGTCGCCTCCGCTTTTCTTGTCTAGCTGCGGCTCCTAGGCGCTCGAGGTCAAGTGTCAATCTCCTTCAGAGGGAAAGAACGCCCTCTTGCGGATCTTGTCACTTGCTTGTCGCCGCTGGACAGTCGCCTCCGCTTTTCTATTTTGCGTAGGCGATGATTCCTTCTTCGTCGTCTAGTTCGAGTTGGAGGCTTGTGGAAAATGGGTCGATAGCATATTGGGTTTGTAACCACGCACGAATTGCCTCGATCATGCGAGCTTCTGTTAAAAAAATCGTTCTGGTGGAAATTTCAGCTTCTGCAGAATACCCTTCATCATCTTCATACATTAATTCTACGGCAATTTCTGAAATATGAACTTGTTCTTGTTCACTGATTAAAGAGCAAATTGAATTAATGATTTCCTGCTCGGATAATTTTATCGTCTCCATTCATTTTCCGCCTTTTGTTTACGAGAATTTTTAAAGTATATAAAGATATTACGAATGAGCATAATGATCCCTACGATTACAAGTATATTCACGATAAAAGCTAAAATGGAGCCAAATCCACCTAAGCCCATTCCTGCGAATAAGCTACCAATTAATAATCCACCTAGTCCACCTAGAAGTAACCCTTTTAACATGCCACCTTTATTTGGCTTTTGAGCAGCAGTGTTATTTTTAACTGTCTTATTTTCATCTTGTTTTACTTTTGATGACTGGTTATTTGTATCTTTTTTAGGGAAAACAGGTTGACTTTTACTTGGGCTATAAGATCTTTTCCCCGATTTATACCCTTTTGCGGATGCATCATCAATTGCTACAAATGAAATTGGCGCTAAAATAATGGCAAAGGCCATAAAAAATTTCAATATTTTTTTTCCCATTCTCTTTAGTTCTCCTTTTAATTAATATATTTGGGTTCAACAAAAAAGTTCTTATGAACCTATTATATGAACTATCACACTAATTTTCAAGTTTTTTTGAGCCGTTTATTGACAATTTTCCGCGTCGGTCATATGATAGGTTCAAAAGACCGTATGTAAAGGTGGTTATAATAATGACATCCTTTTCACTTACTAGAAAGGACATGTCTGATCTACTATTTTCATTAAAAGGTTGGAATGATGAAAAGCCTTTATCAATCTTACAGAAGATTTGGATGCGATCCCAGACTGAAAAAATGACGATTTCCTCTGTACTTACAATGGAGCTATCTCCTATTCTCGAGAAAATCATGAAGCTAGATACCATTGATATCGGACTTTCATTAAATGAAATTGTGACCCTTGGAAGCCAAATTGAGAAGACGAATTTTTCGTTAACAGCCGTTCAAAACTGGGTAAAACGTGATATTAAGGATATGATCGGATCTCCACAAAAAAAGAAGCGGTACTCGATTGAGCAAACGGCATTACTATTTATTGTCGAGGATTTAAAAACAACGTTAGATTTTGACTCGATCCGAAAACTATTAAATCTGATTGTCAATGATCCGGAAAATCCAACAGATGATCTGATCAATCCGATTGCTTTATATTCATTATATTCAACCGTATTTGAACAAATTAATCAAGAAGAATATTATCTTCCGAAAGAAAATCATATTCAAGTTTTAAGTGAAAGGGTGGAGGAAAAGGCAAGCAATATCATTCAATCTTTAAACAACGTTCATGAACACCAAAAAGAAGCCATTAAAAACATGATTATGATTGCAACATTATCCGTTCATACCGCTTATTTTCAAATGCTTGCAAAACGTTATGTATCTGCTACATTGTTTCTGCAAGATTTGAATCACTAGGCTCTTTTCAAAATCATTGAGATCATTGAATGAAATCTTCTTTTGTTTAATTTGATCGTCACTTTTTAACCTAATACACTTGAGGTGCTAAATGAAAATTGGATTAATTAGACATTTCCAAGTTCATATTGATACACCAACTTTTATGTCATCAAAAGAGTTTTCACAATGGGTGTATGATTATGATCGTGCAGACATTTTAAAAAAAGACGTAGATTTACTCGGAATTCAGTGGGATATATGCTATACAAGTAATTTGCCTCGAGCGATCCAAACAGCCGAAATGATTTTCCCGCATTTAGTACTGGAAAGAGAGGAATTAAGAGAAGTTCCGATCTTTCCCATTACAAACTGCAAACTTGTCCTCCCTCATTTTCTATGGATGATCGCTGGACGGATCGCTTGGTATTTATCTCATCCTTCACAACTTGAAACCAAAAATGCAACAAAAGTACGAGCCAAACAGTTTGTACAACAGATCCTGAAGGAAAAAAATCAAAATATAATAGTGGTCTCCCATGGTTTTTTCCTTTCCGTGCTGACAAAAGTCTTGCAAAAAAACGGATTTGAAGGTAAAAGAAAAACATTTAAAAATGGGGAACTCCTCTTATTTGAAAAATAACCATTGTCTCAACCAAGAGAACAATGGTTATTTTTATAAGAAAAGCGGAGGCGACTGTTCAGGCGCGACAAGCATCCGTTCAGCCTTGACGTGGCGTAGTTTGCCACAGAAAGGATGAGCGGATGACCTCGAGCGCCTAGGAGCCGCAGCTAGACAAAAAAGCGGAGGCGACTGTTCAGCGGCGACAAGCAAGTGACAAGATCCGCAAGAGGGCGTTTTTCCCTCTGAAGGAGATTGACACTTGACCTCGAGCCGCTAGGAGCCGCAGCTAGACAAAGAAAAGCGGAGGCAACTGTCCAGGCGCGACAAGCATCCGCTCAGCCTTGGTGTGGCGTAAGTTTGCCACAGAAAGGATGAGCGGATGACCTCGAGCGCCTAGGAGCCGCAGATAGACAAGAAAGCGGAGGCGACTGTTCAGCGGCGACAAGCAAGTGACAAGATCCGCAAGAGGGCGTTCTTTCCCTCTGAAGGAGATTAACAGCGATTGTAATGGCTGTTCCACCAAGAAATAATACCACTTTCCTTTATTTAAAAAGAAAATTTAGAATTTTTTAAAAATAGGGGTACACTTTTTTAAAGTAATCGTGTATACTGTATTATAACAGAAATGAAAATATAAATACTGTATTATATTAAGGAGGAGTTACAATGTTACAAAGTCCAGTTGAATTTTTCCGTACGTTACCTAAAAAGGTTTGCCCAGAGTGTGGGGAGCATATTCAAGAACAGGCAGAATCATACCTTTTCGAATGTGAACGATGCTTGGCGAATAAAGAAGAATAATCAAATGTCAATCTAATACTCTTTTATCTTCACTCATTATTCTCCGTTTACCCTGCCAAGTCATAACATTTGCACAGAATTATTTTATTCAATACTAAAAGAAACTCCTGTTTTAACGGAGTTTCTTTTTCGTTTAATTCTTCATTTTCTCGAAGTCTTTTTCCGAAATGACTTGAAAACCTTTGCTTTTTAATAAAGCGGTGGTGATTCCATTGCCGATGATTTTTTGACCGCTAAATGTTCCATCATAAATATGATGACTTCCACATGATGGACTATTTTCCTTCAGAATTATATATTCCGGCTGTATTTCCTGAACGATTTTTAAAGCTTCATATGCCCCTTTGACAAAGGACGATGTCACATCTTCTCCAGAACGATTCATTACTTTTGCTTCTCCCCGTAAAACATCTTCAGCTGTCCCTCCGATGATTTCCGCAGGTTCACGAGGTGTGGACAATCCCCCTAAGAGTTCTGGACAAACGGTTATGGCTCTTCCTTCCTTCATTTCTTGTTGCAATTTTTCTAAGCCATTATCCCTCCCGTCGTAACGGCAGGCAACCCCAGCTAGACAAGCACTTACAACGATCATTTTCTTCCCCTTTTCTTTATTTTTATAAAAAATTCTATTCATTTATTTTCATGAAATAAGAACGAATCATGAAATAAGTGACGTTTTCCGGTAAAAGTTCTTTAATTGGTTTTAAGCGATTCGTATTGGCTTCTTGGACGGCTTTTTCAATTAATGGTTCAAACTCTTCTGGAATAAAACTTGCCCAATCAATAAGCAGCCCTTCTTGACTGCATTTTACTAAATGGTTTTCAATTGTTTGTTTGGATAATTGACGTTTTTTTGAAATTTCTCCAATGGTTTGTCCTTTTTCAAGCATTTCATAGGTAATCAAATGCGAATCTTTTACACTTTTTTTCGGGTGTGATAATACTTCCTTCTCCATAGGTTGAACGCTTTTCCTTTCCGGATGTTCGGCACAATAATTCGAAATCGCCTCAATAAATCGTTCTCCATACTTCTTCTGTTTATGTTCACCAATCCCTTTTACCGTGAGTAGTTCCTCGACTGTTTTCGGGAGTTGTAAACATAGATCGCGCAAAGTTTGATCAGAAAAAATAACAAACGGAGGAACCTTTTCCTCTTCAGCTAATCGTTTCCTTACGTTTCTTAGTTCCTCAAAAAGCTCATCACTTTCAATAATAAGTGTCGTTGTTCTTTGTTCTTTTCTTTGAACAGTTTTCTTTCCTAATAGTACATCTTTTCCGTTCATCGTCACAAAGAGGGTTGGAAACTTTCCATGTTCCACTCCAATATATTCCTCAGCAATTAAAAACTCAATTAAATCACTAACATATTTGACGGAATAAACGGACATAATCCCATATGTCGGCAATACTTGAAATCCGAATTCCTTAATTTTTTTATCTCGGGATCCTGTTAAGACTTTCGCAACAAATGTTTTCCCAAACCGTTGTTTCATTCGAACAATACAAGATAGAACTTTTTGTGCGTCGGTTGTGACATCGATTAATTCCCGGTCATCTGTGCAATTTCCACAACGCCCGCAATTTAGTCCCTCCTTCTCCCCAAAATATTGAAGAATAAATGATTGTAAACAGTTTTCTGTGTGACAATAGTCGACCATTTGCCGTAACTTTTCCAATTCAAAGGACATTCGTGTTGGATCTGTCGATTGTTCAATTAAAAACCGTTGTATTTGTACATCCTGGGAGGAATATAAAAGAATACATTCACTATCTAATCCATCTCGACCAGCTCTTCCGGCTTCTTGGTAATAGCTTTCCATATTTTTCGGCATTTGAAAATGAATACAATAGCGAATATTTGATTTATCAATTCCCATCCCGAAAGCTGATGTTGCAACCATAATCGTTACTTCATCGCGAAGAAAACGATCTTGCTCCCTCGATCTTTCTGCTTCACTCATTCCCGCATGGTAGCGAGCCACTCGAAGGGATGCTTTTTCCAGTTTGGCATATAATTGATCAACTGTTTTTCTTGTTGCAGCATAAATAATCCCAGATTCATGAAGATTTGTTTTCACATAATCCATTAAATATTGTTCACGATTCTGGCCCTTTATAACAGAAAAGGATAGATTCTTCCTTTCAAATCCCGTTACGACTGTATTTTGTTCATGAATAGAAAGACAATGACAAATATCGGTAGACACTTGAGGTGTAGCTGTCGCTGTCAGCGCTAAAATGGTAGGTTGTCCCCCAAGATAATCGAGTGTCTTTCGAATGTGTAAATAACTCGGACGAAAATCATGACCCCATTGGGAAATACAATGTGCTTCATCAACTGCAATGAGGGGAATGGGTAATTCTCTTAATTCCTGAAGAAAATAGGTGGATTCCAAACGTTCTGGGGCGATATATAATAATTTATATACTCCTTGTTTTGCTAATTCCATCCGATCATTAGCTTCTGCTGTACTGATTGAACTATTAATGAAAGTAGCCGGAATTCCCGCTTGATTGAGCGCATCGACTTGATCTTTCATTAAAGATATAAGTGGAGAGATTACCAATGTAGTCCCTTGAAGGGTTAAAGCAGGAATTTGATAGCAGATTGATTTCCCACCCCCAGTTGGCATAATACAAAGTGTGTTTATGCCCTGTAAAACCGATTGGATGGTTTGAACTTGTCCTGAACGAAATTCATCATAACCAAAATGCTTTTTTAATAATTGTCGAGCTGCCTCCATCATTTCTATGTTACCCTCACTTTTTTCTTATTAAAGAAAGGCATGGGGATTTTACCAAATTGTCCCTTCCCCATTTTTTCTCATGATATAAAAAAGTATATCATATTCCCATTTTCCCTTCATGAACAAAAGCGGAAGCGCCTCGTTCATCGGCGTACGGATTTTGCAAGTTTTGACTTGGATAAAAAAACTGCTAGGTATAGTCCTAACAGTTCCTCTGATTTATTCCAATTTTTCTAATGGTGTTTCTGCAGGACCCTCGATTACTTCCCCTGTAATCGAAAATCTTGAGCCATGACATGGACAATCCCAACTGCGATCGCCACTGTTCCACTCCACCTCACAACCTAAATGACTGCAGGTTGTATCTACGATGTGAACAACACCTTGATCATCTTTGTAGGCCCCCGCCCTCTTTCCGTGAAACTGAACGACTGCCCCTTCATCATGGGCCAAATCCTCTACTTGTCTTAATGGATATTCAAGTTTACCTTCTACTAAATGTTTGGCGACATCTACATTTGTTTGGATTAAATTTTTTATACTTGGGTCGGCTTTAAATCGAGTCGGGGTATAAAGTTCTTCATAAGGATTCTCTTTGCCTAATAGAAGATCTCGAAGTAAAAGTGCGGCGGTTGTGCCATTGGTCATCCCCCATTTTCGAAATCCTGTTGCCACGAAGACATTTGGGTGATGATTCGTAATTCGTCCTATGTACGGAACTTTATCCAATGTAGTTAAATCTTGAGCAGACCATCGATACAAATACTCCTTTATCCCAAATTGTTCTCTAGCATAAGCTTCAAGTGCCTCATAATGCAAAATGGTTGGAATTCCTTGACCTGTCTTATGATTTTCTCCACCAATTAATAATAATTTTTCTCCATCCATCATTGTATAACGCAATGATCTTGTTGGTTGTTCGGCACTGATGTACATTCCACCCGGAAATTCTTTTTCTGCTTTAACTGCGATTATATAAGACCTTTCAGCATACATTCTCGTAAAATAAAGGCCCTGGCCATCGTAAAATGGGTAATGAGAACAAGCCAAAACCTGTTTACAGTGAATGGCAGGTCCTTCTAGTGTCACTACCTTTAAATGATCGCCATCTTGATCAACATCCACCGCGGTTGTCTGTTCATAGATTTCCCCGCCTAATTTAATCAGTTCCGACACAAGTTTATGTAAATATTTGAGCGGATGAAATTGCGCTTGATTTTTCATACAGATTGCCGCTTTTATAGGTAAATCAAACGGGAGCTCTGTTACATATTCACTTTCGATTCCCAATGTTTCATAAGCTTTCATCTCCGTTTGAAGTTGACGGATATATTTTGTATCATTCGTATAGATATAAGCATCTTCATCGGAAAAATCGCAATGGATATCCAATTCTTTTACTAACGATCGAACAAATTCAACTGCTTCATTTGCCGCTTCATAGTAATGCTTTGCCTTTTCA
Source organism: Oikeobacillus pervagus (assembly GCF_030813365.1). Lineage (NCBI taxonomy): Bacteria > Bacillati > Bacillota > Bacilli > Caryophanales > Bacillaceae > Oikeobacillus > Oikeobacillus pervagus. The sequence goes on along the minus strand of NZ_JAUSUC010000045.1, from coordinate 7,053 downwards.
GTTCCAAAATGTTGAATCAGCTCATCATAAATAACACCATGTTGGGCTGTCACTTTGGCTGTCGTATGACCAGTCGTCCCATTTAATATATTTCCTGCATCGATAAGAGCAACTTTTATTCCTTCCTTTGCAAGCAAATATGCACTCGTAATCCCAGTAATTCCACCGCCTACAATCGCCACATCTGTAGTGAGATCTTCTTTTAACGATTGGAAAGACGGAAGTGTGACAGAATCCCGCCAATATGGTTCAGGAAATTTCGGCATCTCGAGATTATTTTCAGACATAATCGTTCCCCCTTATTGGTATACTCCTATTTATTGTGACCAAACGTAGGGGAAAATATAGCGGTTTTTTCATTTAAATCCCATTTGAATATTATTCATAATATTTCCATAAACAAGTAGAAAAGAACAGCCACTTTTAATTCGTAGGGCTAGATTTTTTTGACGATTACATTATCGATGAATTCTTTTAATGACCCCACAAGCTAATCTTTTTCCTGCATCTCCAGACGGTTGGGATTGGTAATCATCGGGGCCCTGATGAATCACGACTGATTTTCCAATAATATCATCGACCCTAAATTTATTCGTAAAAAACGACATCCGTGCATAGCCATCATTTGAAAATAGAACAGGGAAATCACCTGGATGATTGCCATGTGGTTGATTATACGGATTCCAATGTTCTCCAGCTGCTTTAAACGGATCATTTTTGTTACCAACCTCACAATTTCCATATTCATGAATATGGAAACCATGTGGACCAATTTGCTTTTGCTTTCCTCTCCCAGGTCTAAACTTGGGCAATCCTGAGACTTCGACATATACCTCTGTTCCGTTTGGCTCTTCAAAAAAGAATACATAACCTTCTAAATTCCGTGCTAATGGACCTCCTATTATCCGAGCCCTTGCCATTTTGTTTTGTTGCCGATATACATAATTTTGAGGAGTATCATACAAATATGCTGGATTAAAAAACATACGCAAACCCTTCCCTTCTAGATTTGTCTTTAATAAATTATGTATAAATGCCCATGGTGGTGAATGGATATGATACAATTTTAAACATGTCGAGAATTCGGAAAGGATTTGGTAAAAGTTTAATGTTTTTTAAACTGAAATTTCGGATATTTTCAACTTTCTCTTTTCTCAAAAGTTATTCTATAATAATATGAAATAGATAAACTAAGAAATGGAGCCATAATCACTATGAATCAGACAGAACAATGGACATCAAAACTTGGCTTTATATTAGCTACAGCCGGTTCAGCCATCGGAATTGGTGCCATTTGGAAGCTACCCTATGTTGCAGGAACAAGTGGTGGTGGAGCGTTTTTTCTTCTATTTATTTTATTTACCGCAATAGTTGGATTGCCATTATTATTAGGTGAATTTGTCATTGGCAGGAAAACACAAAAGGAGGCAATTCGTGCGTATCAAGACATTGCCCCCAACACCTTTTGGCCGATAACGGGATATATCGGAGTTATCGCTTGTTTTATTTTATTATCCTTTTATAGTGTTGTAGGGGGATGGATTTTACAATACTTATATTTGAGCTTTACAGGAAAGTTAAGTGCCGTTTCTGAATTTGGACTATTTTTTGAGGAGACCATCGCCAACCCATGGCTAGCAGTTGGTGCACAATTTTTATTTATCCTCATTACCATTGTCGTTGTAGCGAGAGGGATTCAGAATGGAATTGAAGCAGCAAATAAATATTTAATGCCTGCTCTCTTCTTAATCTTTATGATTATTATTATTCGTTCACTTTCGCTTGATCATGCTATGGAGGGAGTGTCCTTTTTCTTAAAGCCTGATTTTTCTAAATTTACGTCAGAAAGTGTTTTATTTGCAATGGGCCAATCCTTTTTCTCTTTAAGTGTGGGGGTTTCGGTTATGGTGACGTATAGTTCCTATTTGGATAAGTCACAAAACCTTCCAAAATCGGCGATATCGATTGTCAGTTTAAATATTTTCATTTCCTTATTAGCAGGATTAGCGATCTTTCCAGCCGTTTTTTCCCTTGGTGTTGAACCCGCAGCTGGACCAGGATTATTATTTATTATCTTGCCATCGATTTTTCAACAGATCCCTTTTGGTCAATTATTTTTAGTGTTGTTCTTGGCTTTATTTTTATTTGCAACGTTAACATCAGCCTTTTCTATGCTTGAAATTATTGTCGCTTCACTTGCAAAAGGTAGATCTGAAAAGCGGAAAAAGCTTTCTTGGATTGCAGGGCTTGCAATTTTTATCGTTGGAATCCCTTCTGCCCTTTCATTTGGGGTGCTTAATGAAATCACCCTTTTCGATAAAAACATTTTTGATATGGCAGACTTTTTAGTAAGTAATATTTTAATGCCGATTGGGGCGCTATTAATTTCTTTGTTTATTCCTTGGAAAATCAAGAAAGAAGCATTAATAGCAGAATTACAACAAGGGGCAGGAAATGTGAAAAGTTGGTTCGCCTTATGGTTGTTATTACTGCGTTATGTCATCCCTGTCGTCATCATCATTGTCTTTTTGGATGTACTGGGTATTCTTTAATCCTTATTTTTTAAAAATTTTATGGGTGCCTCGATGAGCGAGGTACCCTCTATTTATGATGCATGATATCCTCGGGAAAATAGATTATATTGGAGAGAAATATAATAAGGGGGGCTATTTTTGAAAAAAGACCTTTTATTCGCTTTAAATCAATTAGAAAGAATGAATCATGTGGAAATTATTTATGCTTGTGAATCTGGAAGTCGAGCTTGGGGTACAGCGTCTTTTTCGAGTGACTTCGATGTAAGATTTATATATGTACATCCCGTACCGTATTATTTATCTATTCAAGAGCAAGATGATGTCATCCATTCCCCTCGTCATGAAAGCTTAGATTTTCAAGGTTGGGATTTAAAAAAAACGATCAAGCTCTTTCAAAAATCAAACCCATCATTATATGAGTGGCTATATTCCCCTATTGTGTATAAAGAAAAATATTCGATCATTCAACAAATGAGAGACCTCTCAATGGAAGTGATTTCGCTGCCTGCATTATTTCATCATTATGCACAAATGGCCAAGAGAAACATCCATCATTTTTCTGAACAAAATCAAAATAAAGTGAAACAGCTAATAAACATTTTCCGACCGATATGCATGTGTAAATGGATAATGGAAAAGCAAGAATTGCCCCCTGTTCAACTAAAAAAATTATTGGGCGGTTTGAATCTGCCTAAAAAACATCTTGAGGATATTCATTCAATTATCCAAATGAAAAAAGACGATAAAACTTCCATATTAGAAAACGAATATCAAGAAATTTTTATTTTTCTTCAAGATGAAATGAAGGGAATAGAACAATATAAAGAGCCACCTTCCATAAACCAAAAGCTCCCTACAGAACGGTTTAATTGTTTATTTATTAATAGCTTAAAGGAAGTTTGGGGAAATTCCATTTGAATTTCCTTTTTTAATGACAAAATTAGTCGGCAAAATCTTCTTTTTTTCTACAAAATTTACAAAGTCTTTACATCTCCTTATCGAAACTCAAAAAATGATTCACTATAATATGGGTAGACTCCCCAAACTATATATTAAAAGGTGGAATTATGAAGAAAAATCGTATTTATGCATGGATTAAATTTCTTCGTTTTTTAATTTCCAAACGAGATCATCTCTATCAGGAGTTTCAAAAGGAAGAACAATTACTGGATCTTCTCCAGAAGGAAAATGTAAAGACCGCGTTTCAACCGATTTTATCGTTGGAAGAAGGTTCAACAGTCGGTTTCGAAATTTTAAATCGCCCAGAACAGACAGATTTCTTTCCAACGACAGATGTTTTTTATGACTATGTTGGTCAAAGTGGAAACGTTTTTATAACGGAATGCTTTTTGAGAAATCTTTCCTTAGAGAGATTCTCTGAAAAAAAACAAAACTATAAGATGGAGATTCAACCGTTAGTTTTCCTTAATATACAACCACAAGCGCTCACTGACCCTTCCTATCAAAGTGGGATTACTCTCGAATTATTGGTCAAACATAATCTTTCCCCAAATCAGGTTGTGTTAGAACTTACAGAAAGAGAATCCGTTGCCAATTATGTTCAGTTCGAAAAAATTATCGATCATTATCGCAAACAAGGATTTCGAATTGCAGTGGATGATGCTGGGACAGGGTATAATAGTCTGCAAACTCTAATTTATTTAAAACCAGAGTTTATTAAGCTGGATAAATCACTTATTCGTAATGTCCATCAAAAGCTTGAGCAACAACATTTAGTAGAACTCTTATTGGAATTTGCTTTTCAATCTGGAACAAAAATTATTGCAGAAGGGATTGAAACGGAATCAGAACTATTGTTTTTGAAAAAACTTGGGGTTCATTATGGACAAGGGTATTTACTCGGTAAGCCCAAACCAGATTTATTGGACGGACATATGCCTTTTTCCACTGTATGTGGCAAGTCCGTTTAACCAGATTTTTATGAAAAAGGGGTGCCTACTGATGGACACCCTTTCATCTTTCAGGAAAATTTCATTTGCTTTAAGCTTTCAAGTGTAAGAAAAACACTTCCCTGTATCTCCTTGCATTTTTTCTTCACTTTTGCCGCTAGTTTACTTAACTGGCTGACAGAATCGATCGTGATCTCTTTATTTTGAATGACTGCAATTGACAGGCTTGCTAATGGAAACTTTTCCATCTTACCTTGTCTGGTAATCGCTTGTAAATACCCTCGCTCATAGTCCTCCCTTGAATAAAAATGTTTGACTGTCTGTTCAAACCGCGTGATGATCGTCTTACATATTTCTACATGGTCATAATGGGGGACAACCGCGATAAAATCATCTCCACCAATATGGCCGACGAAAGACAGCTCATTTTCCATCGTGAAGATCACATCTGTGATGATGTTACCGGTCACTTTTATGACCTCATCCCCTTCACTAAACCCATATGTATCATTGAACGCTTTAAATGAATCGATATCAAGATAAAGAACACTAAAGATTCTATAAGACTTTAAAACTTCTCGTAATGTTTCTTCAATCACGTTATTCCCTGGGAGTCCGCTTAGTGGGTTACTTAAGCGTGCGATACTAATCTGTACTTCTGACATTTTGATGAGAAGTTCACGAATGCTCACAACTCCATATAATTGATCATCCTTCGTCACGATAATATGATCGTACAAATTTCCCTGATTCCGTTTCATTGCGAGCGCACTTACTTCTGCAATAGGTACAGAGTATTCCATTTGCAAAGGGGTTGAGTCCATCACGAGGTTGATCGGCCTTTTAATAAAAAGATCAAAACCGTATTTCGTTGATAGCTTTTGAAAAAAATGGGTTTTCATCACTAATCCGATCGGTTGATGATTTTCACAAACGACAATCCCTTCTAAAGACGAATTTTTCGTGAACATAGTATAAACTTCCTCACATTCGGTTGAGGGAGTAACGATGTTACATTCTTCGGCAATATCCCCAATCACTATGTACACACAACCACCTTCTTTACCATATTTTTACCTTTTCCTATATAAAAATAATTCAACTAATTATAATTTACTATAAAACTATTAATTAATTGTAAAAGCACTGTAAATATTAGGATTTTAGACGAATATAGATCATCCTTAGAAAGTTATATAGACTTAGATCTTTTTTTCATTGCATTTGATGAATGAATATTTAAACCCAAGTTCCAAAAATAAAAATGAATCCTCTTCATTATCTGAAAAAACCAAATAATAAAGAGGATTCATCTAATATTGATGTAAGACAATGCGTCCATGTGCATCCTATTTTCAAGCAAAAGTTTGATTAATGGCACTAGCTAAATCTGGCTTAATATGTTTAGAGTAACGTTTTGTTACATTGATATCTCGATGCCCAGCTAATTTGGCGACGACTCGGAGATCAACCCCGTTATTAACAAGTTCTTGACAAAATGTGTGACGTAATTTATGGGGATTGACGTTATATTTTTTCAACATATATTGAACAGATCTTGTTGTGAGACGTTTATATACACTTGAGACAAATAATGCACGATCTTCATCAATCGGATTTAAAGATTTCATATAGGTGATCATATGATAACGAACCTCATTGGAGAGCGGAATTTCTCGGTCGATCTCCCCTTTTTCATTGCGAATGATCATTAGACCGCGATCCCCAGTGATTTCAACATCAGAACAATTTAACGAACATAATTCGGAAACCTTAATCCCTGTTTGCAAAAGAGTGTACACGATTGCAATATTGCGTAAATTGCCATCCCTTTCGACCTCTTGTAAAAGATGTTCCTTTTCATCTGCCGTTAAAGATTCAGGAATTTCCTCGCTCTTTATTTTTTCTTTTCGGGTGATATGAAGCATAAGTTGCGGCTTCCCCAAAAATTTGGCAAACACACTAATGGCTGCAAAATTTTTTTCAATCGTTCCGGCACTTAATTGCTTTAACTCTAAATAATCCAAATATGCCTGAATTTGGGCTTCTTTCATCATAGTCAGCTCATTTTCATGATGATCTTGAAGCCAATTTTGAAATTTGCTAAGTACTCCCAAATAAGTATGAATGGTACTCATTGATTTCCCTTGTTTTTCTAACCATTGTGAAAAAACGTCTAAAATTGAGTCGTTTACAGTCAATGTACAATCCCCCTTTTAAACAATACAAAATGATTTTATCAAAATAATTCAAAAAAGTGAATTTCTACGAAGTGTATTATAGGAATTTTTCGAATTTATTGGACGGCTATTCATGGACAACATTTTTTAAGGCTTATCCACAGTTCAAAATTGTATCCCGCCTTAATGGGCAGTAACACCTCCACCTCCAAATGATTTGGAAACAAAGAATATAGGTGGAGGATCACGGCCCCTAAAGATCCAGTAAGTTCAACCAACATTCAGTGGGGATAAAGAAAACCCTCACTGAATGAAGCTTCACTTTATAGTATACAAGACAATCGAGTAGAGTGAACGAATCGGAATTTTGATTCGTTCGACCCTCTCACACCACCGTACGTACGGTTCCGTATACGGCGGTTCAATAAT
>NZ_JAUSUC010000044.1 GCF_030813365.1 Oikeobacillus pervagus | reverse complement strand
CGAGGGGATTTTGCGAGCTGATGTTGACTTATCGTAGGGAAAAGACGGAGAAATACGCTAGACGATAGGCGCTGGAGCTGGACGATCAAATGCGGGAGCGACTCAGGTCTGGCGTACGGATTTCGCAGTCTTTGACTGAGATAAAGGAAACGAGAGCGAGGGGATTTTGCGAGTTGATGTTGACTTATCGTAGGGAAAAGACGGAGAAATACGCTAGATGATAGGCACTGGAGCTGGACGATCAAATGCGAAGGCATCACAGGTTTGGCGTACGGATTTCGCAGTTTTCGACTGAAAATAAGGCATTTACTCTAAAAAAAATAGTGTTTCACCCTTCATTAATTACATCCTAATTTTAGGAGATCATTCGAAATTTTTCATGCAATTTTCGACAACATCTTTAATGTTTCTCACTTTTAAGATAAAATAATTCTGTTTGGTATTTTTTTCTCTAAAAATAGGAGGGTCTTCAATAATGGTATTTAAACATAAAAAAGATAAATTCATGATCTTGCTTGAGGACATTGCAACAAACTTAAAAGAAAGTGCAGATTATTTCGCTGAATATCAGCTTAATAACGCCGGCGATCTGAAAATCTTCTCTGAACAAATGAAAGCATACGAAACAAAAGGGGATACATATATTCATCAGGTCATTAAAGATTTAAATAATGTCTTTATTACCCCTATTGAAAGAGAAGATATATTAGCCTTAGCCATGTCTATGGATGATGTTCTCGACGGGTTAGAGGAAAGTGCTGCACTTTTTGAAATGTATTCCGTCGTTCATGTTGACGAATATATGAGGAAATTTGTCGATGCTGTCCGTCATTGTGCGGTGGAAATAGAAAAAGCCGTTGCGCTACTATCGTCCAAAAAATTACTGAATATTCGTCAACATGCCATCAAAATTAAAGAATATGAAACAATGTGCGATGGCGTATTACGTCAATCCATTAAACATTTATTCGCTGTTGAAAAAGATCCTATTCGTATTATTAAAGTGAAAGAAATTTATGAAAACTTAGAAGACATTGCTGATTATTGTCAAGAAGTGGCCAATACTCTTGAACAAATCATCATGAAAAACGCATAAGGGGCCTTTAATTATGGATTCTTTATTGACTATTACTGTATTAATTGTTGTATTTGCTTTGGTATTCGACTTTATCAATGGATTTCACGATACAGCAAATGCTATTGCTACATCCGTTTCAACGAAAGCCCTAAAGCCCCGCCATGCGATTATTTTGGCCGCCTGTATGAACTTTTTAGGTGCGATGACGTTTACAGGTGTGGCAAAAACCATTACGAAAAATATTGTGGATCCCTTTACACTTGAAAATGGTTCGATCGTGATTTTAGCCGCTTTAATTTCCGCTATCCTTTGGAATTTAATTACATGGTACTTTGGAATTCCTAGTAGTTCATCACATGCTATTATCGGCTCAATCGCGGGCGCAGCCATCGCCGCTTCTGGTTTTGCTGCTATAAATTATGGAGGTTTTGTAAAAATTATCGAAGCTCTTATTCTATCTCCATTAATCGCTTTCGTAATCGGATATATTATTTATAGTATTTTTAAAGTCGTGTTTAAAGAAAATAATTTACCTAAAACAAATAAGAGATTTCGTACCATTCAAATCGCTACCGCTGCATTACAATCCTATACACATGGAACGAACGATGCCCAGAAGGCAATGGGAATTATTACAATGGCTTTAATTGCAAATAATTACCATGCAACAGATGATATTCCCTTTTGGGTTCAATTATCTTGTGCAACAGCTATGGGTTTAGGGACCTCAATTGGAGGATGGAAAATCATTAAAACAGTCGGCGGAAAAATAATGAAAATCCGCCCAGTTAATGGAGTAGCTGCTGATTTAAGTTCCGCCCTCATTATCTTCGGGGCGACATATATCCATCTTCCAGTCAGTACTACACATGTGATCTCCTCTTCCATATTGGGAGTTGGATCTGCACATCGTATTAAAGGGGTAAAATGGGGAACAGCCCAGCGCATGATTATTACTTGGGTCATTACCCTTCCCATTTCTGCAGCTATCGCGGCATTATCCTATTTTCTATTAAATCTTTTCCTTTAACGATAAAGTGAGGCTTCATTCAGTGAGGGTTTTCTTCATCCCCCACTGAATGTTAGTTGGCCTTATCGGACCTTTAGGGGCAATGATCCTCCACCTATCTTCTTTGTTGCCAAATCATTTTGAGGTCGAGGTTTTACTGCCCGTTAAGTCGGGATAAAGCAATAAGGAATGTTCCATTTTTTGGACATTCCTATTTTTATTAAAATATTGCTATTTATGATAAAAACGAATATTATATTCATTGTGATTTTTTATTGTTCGTATTTTTTGGAGGTTCTATGATGTTTAAATTAGAGGAAAACGGAACGAACGTTAATAGAGAAATTATCGCTGGAATCACAACTTTTTTAACAATGGTTTATATTGTAGTGGTGAACCCTATTATTTTGCATAGTGCTGGAGTTCCTTTCGAACAAGTTTTTATCGCTACGATCATTGCGACCATTATCGGGACGTTGTGGATGGGACTTTTCGCGAATTATCCCATTGGAATTGCTCCTGGAATGGGATTAAATGCTTATTTTACTTTTTCCGTTGTGGGTGGTCATCATATTGACTATACAACGGCATTCTCAGCTGTATTTGTTGCTGGAATTATCTTTGTAATTTTATCCCTAACATCTTTCCGGCAAAAACTTATAGAAGCGATTCCCGATAATTTGAAATATGGCATTACCGCAGGGATCGGGCTTTTTATTGCTTTTATTGGATTAAGACAAACAGGCATTATTGCCGATCATAAGGAAAATCTAGTGGCTCTTGGCGATTTACACAGTCCAACAGCGATCCTCGCCTTTGTTGGCCTTGCGATCACTTTAATTTTGATGGTGATGAATGTAAATGGTGCTTTATTCATCGGAATGATTTTAACAGGGCTGATTGCCTATTTTACTGGACAACTTTCGTTTACCGAGGGAGTTGTATCTGCTCCTTCTATTCCAGATTTGATCATCGATAATCCGATTACAGCGTTTTCAGATGTGATCCAACATGGATTATATGCCGTTGTGTTTTCATTCTTGTTAGTCACGATTTTTGATACAACTGGAACGATGATTGCGGTGGCAGAACAAGCGGGATTAATGAAAGGAAAGAAAATGCCGCGCGTACGACAGGCGTTGCTAGCCGATTCCGTTGCGACTACCTTTGGCTCGGTATTTGGTACAAGCCCAACAAGCGCTTATATTGAATCATCTGCCGGGGTAGCCGCTGGAGGACGAACAGGATTAACTGCGGTAACTGTCGCCATTCTATTTGGTTTTGCGGCTTTCTTTGGTCCATTAGTTCAAGCGGTTTCTGGAATTCCGGCTATAACAGCTCCAGCGATTATAATAGTGGGATGTTTAATGATGGAAAGTGTGGCTAAGATTAATTGGAAAGATCTTGATGAAGCTTTTCCAGCATTTCTCGTCGTCTTAACCATGCCACTGACATCTAGTATTTCAACAGGGATCGCACTAGGCTTTATCTCTTACCCTTTGTTGAAAGTTTTTAAAGGCCAATGGAGACAAGTCCACCCGCTCGTCTATGTATTTGCTGTTTTATTCTTCTATCAGCTAGCTTTTTTACCACATTAACCAAACCTTTATAAAAAGTTGTCTGACTGATGCGGTCGGACATCTTTTTTTGCTAAAAATTTAAAAGTGGAAGGTCTATAGATTCACCGAATACCATTATTTTTAAATAACAGAATATATACTTTTATCATAAATTAAATTAGTTTGAATATTTTTTCTTTTAAAATCTAAACCCTTTTTTTAACAAGTAAATATTATGTAAAGATGATTATATCAGTCCTAACGCTCTCATTTTTGATTTTATTATTCTATTCAATATTTTCTAAATAATATTTCTTTTTTTACAATAGTTGTATAATAAATATTTTTTCACTATTATATTAACATAGTTGCGACAATTTCAAAGATTTTGGGAGTGAGAAGTAAAAATGAGTGCAACAACGGATGAGCAACATTTGCCATTACATTCAAAGAAAAAGGAAAAACATCCCCCTGGTCTCTATTTATTGTTTCTAACTGAGATGTGGGAACGTTTTAGTTATTATGGAATGAGAGCGATTCTTGTTCTTTATTTAACGAAGTCTCTTATTGAAGGCGGACTTGGAATGAATAATAAGACCGCCATGTTAATTTACGGGATATTTACTGGAACCGTCTACTTTATGCCTTTACTTGGTGGATATTTATCCGATCGTTTTTTAGGTAGAAGATTAGCCATCACTCTTGGTGGGATTACAATGGCGATCGGGAACTTTGTTTTATTTTCAAATCAATCTGAAACTTTCTTATATTTAGGATTAGCCTTACTTATTATCGGAAACGGCTTCTTTAAACCAAATATTTCGACACTTGTCGGTGAACTATATGGTGACAATGATCCTCGACGAGATGCCGCATTTACCATCTTCTATATGGGAATTAATATTGGAGCCTTCTTCTCTCCACTAATAATAGGATATATTTCTGAAGATTTATTAGCGCAAACAGTGAATGGGATAACTGAATATGGGTATCGATATGGTTTCTTAGTCTCTTCTATTGGAATGATTATTGGTCAAATTATTTTCAATTTATTAGGAAATCGATATTTGGGTGATATCGGAAAAAAACCAGTTGGTGCACCTAGTAAAGATGAAGCTGGAAATAAACATACAGCCCCTTTAACCAAAAAGGAAAAACAAAGAACAGCTGTTATTTTTATTTTAGCAGCCTTCGTAGTGTTCTTCTGGGCTGGTTTTGAACAGGCTGGTGCTTCTTTAACACTTTATACTGAAAAATTTATCGACCGGGAAATTTTCGGTTGGACCATTCCGGTTTCATGGTTCCAATCTGTTAACCCAGCCTTTATCGTCTTGCTTGCTCCTTTAGTTTCTGCTTTATGGTTGAAACTTTCTAAGAGCAAACGCGGAGATTTACCTGTTCCAACTAAAATGGCGATGGGGATGATTTTATTAGGATTAGGGTTTGGATTTTTAATCATTGCAACATTACAAACAGGTAGTGATCCTGATCATGTTGTCCATAAAGCTAATCTTATGTTTATCATTATGACTTATTTATTCCATACACTTGGTGAGTTATTCCTATCACCTGTAGGGCTCTCCTTAGTGAGTCGGATCGCACCAGTGAAACTTGCTTCATTATTAATGGGGGTTTGGTTAACTAGTTCCGGCTTTGCCAACTATTTAGCGGGATATCTAGGAACTTTCACTCAATCATTAGGGTATCTAGAGGTTTTCGCCTTAATTGGTGGAGTTGCAACCGTACTTGGACTAATCCTATTAACACTATCTAAAAAGCTAGTGAAAATGATGGATTAATAGACTACTAAAAGGACGTCTCGTCATGAGGCGTCTTTTTATACAAAAAAATTCCCCGTCTTAGCGGGGATTGTTCTACTTAACTAAGCAAATGCCTTTGATTCATTTTCCTTCTTAAAGAAACTCTTCATTGCATGGAAGACATCTGCTTTTTGTTTTAGGATATAATAACGGAATTCCTCGTTCTTGATGTGTTTGTAGGCGCTCATGAGGGTTGAATGGCGATTATACTGATTGACTTCACCATATCCGAACATATTCGACACTTTCATAATTTCCTCCACTAATTTTACACAGCGGACATTGTCAGAGGTGAGATTATCCCCATCGGAAAAATGAAATGGATAAATATTGTAACGAGAAGGATGATACTTATCTTCAATGATTTCTAATGCCTTTCGATAAGCAGATGAACAAATCGTTCCGCCACTTTCCCCTTTCGAGAAAAATTCATCCTCTGTTACGACTTTTGCTTCGGTATGATGAGCGATAAATTCGATATCTACTTTTTCATATTTAGTACGGAGAAATCTTGTCATCCAAAAGAAGAAACTGCGTGCCATATATTTCTCCCAAACCCCCATCGATCCGCTCGTGTCCATCATCGCAATAACAACAGCCTTTGAATCTGGCTTCATCACTTCATTCCATGTACGAAACTTTAAGTCTTCAGGATAAATAGGATGGAACTTTGGTTTTCCTCCAATGGCATTTCTCTTAAAAGCAGTAAGCATGGTTTTCTTCTTATCAATATTCCCCATAAGACCTGTTTTGCGAATATCATTAAATTCAATCTGTTCTACAGTCTGCACATCTTGCTCTTTTCTTTTCAAATTTGGCAGTTCCAATTGTTTAAAAAGGGCTTCTTCTAAATCCATTAAGGATACTTCTGCTTCATAATAATCATGGCCTGCTTTATCGCCGGCCCCTTGGCCTTTCCCTGGCCCTTGTTGCGCCGATCCATCTCGTGCAACGACATCACCAACTTGACTGTCTCCCTCACCTTGCCCAACGTGCTTATTTTTATCATAATTATAGCGAATTTTATATTCATCTAGTGAACGAATGGGGATTTTTACAACATCGCGGCCATTGGACATAATAATATTTTCTTCCGTAATAAGATCAGGTAGGTTTTTTCGAATGGCATCCTGAACTTTTTCTTTATGGCGTTGTTGATCATCATGTCCTTTGCGATGGAGGGACCAATCTTCATTTGAAATAACAAATTGATGGTTATCACTTTGACTCATTTTTTCCCCTCCTTAATTTTCTTCACATTTTTCCTTTCTTCGCATACAATATGTTGACTTATTTTATATAAAAAAAGAGGTTGATTACTTTATCCTATGCAAAAACATTAAATAATTTACTAATTCTTTCGATAAATGGTCAAAAGCCTATGATAATGGGACAACTTATATTAAGGTTGTCGTTCTTTTTTGGACAAGCTCTGATTTTACTAGCTACATCTTTAAAATAAATAATTAATAGAGGAAACTTTTCCCTACCATAAACCGTATATTAAGAGGCATCATTATATTGGTAATATCTATTCTCACTGCCCTTACTGGTTAGGGGTAGAATATAATTTGAGGGGGACTTAGTATGCTCATCACTACGACAAATCAAGTGGAAGGAAAGAAAGTTGAGCGTTATTACGGGATTGTTGCCGGAGAGGCCATTATGGGAGCAAATGTTGTACGAGACTTTTTAGCTTCTGTTACAGATGTTATCGGCGGTCGTAGTACATCTTATGAAAATAAGCTATCAGAAGGTCGAGAAATTGCCATTCGGGAAATGGAGGAAAAAGCACGTCGACTAGGGGCAAATGCTGTCATTGCCGTTGATTTAGATTTTGAAACATTACGTGAAGGGATGATGATGTGTGTAGCTACAGGGACAGCTGTTTTTTTAACCGAAAAAGAATGATCAAGACAATCGTCAATGGAATCGCTCTTTATCCATTGACGATTTTTCTTAAAGAGAAAAGACTGTCAAAAAGCGACAGTCTTATCGATTTAGAAGGCTTCCAACATAACGCAGCAACTCATTGGCGGATGTTGAATTATAGCCATGCTCATCTATGAGACGAGCAACCACTTCATTAATTTTCTTCAATTGCTGCTCATCAGGTGTTTTGGTGGATGTTGTAATTTTGACGACATCTTTTAAATCTGCAAATAGTTTCTTCTGAATCGCTTCACGCAAACGGTCATGTGAATTATAATCAAATCGTTTTCCTTTACGTGCATAGGCGGAAATTCTAATCAAAATTTCTTCACGGAATGCCTTCTTAGCATTTTCTGATATCCCTATTTGCTCTTCAATTGAACGCATAAGTTTTTCATCTGGATTAATTTCCTCACCTGTTAATGGGTCACGCAGTTTTGATTTATTACAATAGGCTTCGACATTGTCTAAATAATTATCCATTAACGTTTTAGCCGACTCCTCATAGGAATAGACGAATGCCTTTTGAACTTCTTTCTTCGCAATATCATCATATTCTCGCCGTGCTAATGAAATGAAATTCAAATACCGTTCACGAAGTTCTTCTGTAATGGAGGGGTGCTGGTCAAGCCCTTCTTTTAAAGAACGTAAAACATCTAATGCATTAATAGACGGAACTTCCTTTCGAATAATAGTGGAGGAAATTCGGTTGATAACATAACGTGGGTCGATCCCACTCATTCCTTCATCTTGATTTTCTTTCATCAACTCATCTAAATCAGCGGAATTAAATCCCTCAACATTTTCTCCATCATAAAGGCGCATTTTTTTAATTAAATCGACATCTCCACGTTTTGGTTCTTTCAATCGGGTTAAAATTGTAAACATAGCTGCAACCCTAAGTGTATGAGGAGCTATGTGGACATCGGAAACATCACTTTCACGAATCATTTTTTCGTAAATTTTTTCTTCTTCTGACACTTTTAAATTATATGGAATAGGCATGACGATAATCCGAGAATGCAAGGCTTCATTCTTTTTATTTGAAATGAAGGAGCGATATTCTGTCTCATTTGTATGCGCGACAATTAATTCATCTGCAGAGATTAAGGCAAAGCGACCCGCTTTAAAATTCCCTTCCTGCGTTAAAGACAACAGATGCCAAAGGAATTTTTCATCACATTTCAACATCTCTTGAAACTCCATTAACCCACGATTGGCCTTATTTAATTCCCCGTCAAATCGATAAGCACGCGGGTCAGATTCTGAACCATATTCTGCTATCGTTGAAAAATCAATACTTCCTGTTAGATCGGCAATATCTTGAGATTTCGGATCGGATGGACTAAAGGTACCTATTCCTGTGCGTTTATCCTCTGAGAAGAAGATTCGTTCAATTAATACATCTTCAATACAGCCACTATATTCCTGTTCAAGACGCATCATGTTTAATGGAGATAGATTTCCTTCAATTCTTATGCCATATTCCCGATAAAAATCCTCTCGTAAATGATGTGGAATTAAATGGAGGGGATCTTCATGCATCGGACAACCTTTGATAGCATAGACAGCCCCGGCATCTGTGTAAGAATAAGCTTCAAGCCCTCTTTTTAGCAGGGTCACTAATGTCGATTTCCCACCACTAACTGGCCCCATTAACAGTAGAATTCTCTTTCGAACATCTAAGCGCTTGGCAGCTGGATGAAAATACTCTTCCACTAACCGTTCTAACGCTTCCTCTAAACCAAACAACTCACCACTAAAGAAGTTATACTTTCTTTTTCCATTTATCTCTTCCACACCGGCATCTTTAATCATACTGTATACTCTTGAATGTGCTGATTGAGCAACCCATGGCTTCTCTTTAATAATATTTAAATAATCGGCAAATGTCCCTTCCCATTTCATCTTTTCCTCAGCTTCGCGATGTTGCTCGATCTTTTTTAAAATATCCATAAATGCCTCCCCCTCTTTCTTTTGCGAGACGATTAATATAATCTATGCCTTCTAACAACTGAACATGCTAAAAACGTATACTTAATTCAACATTCATTGTTTTTTGACAAAAAAAGAAACTTCCTCAGCCTACTTGTCTTTCCATTGAAAATAACGTTCCTCTCCTGTAAAATTTAAGATATAATAGGATAAGTGAAAACTTCACATTGGTACATATTAATCAAAAGGAGGCTGCTACTATGAATACACTTATTGTTATTGGAGTCATACTTGCATTCCTAACAGCAATCTTTACATCTGGTTATGAGGATAAACCTGGTACAAATAAATAAGGAAAACAGACTGTATTCCGCCCTTTAAAAGGGGAGTTAACAGTCGGGGTCCATAATGATGAAAAAGGCGCTACCCAAATAGGATAGCGCCTTTTTCATGTATAAAACAGAATAATTAAGATGAATCTTAATGTAAACCAGGAAATTGTTGTTGACGAAGTGCTTCATAAACTAGGATGGCCGCAGTATTGGATAAATTAAGAGCACGAACATGGTCTTCCTCATTCATTGGAATCCTTAAACAATGTTCTTTATTTTTCACTAAAAGATCTTTTGGTAACCCTGTTGTTTCACGACCAAAAATGAAGTAGTGTTGTTTTTCTGTATTAGAAAAATCAAAGGAGGAATAGTGTTTTTTTCCGAATTTCGTAATGTAATAAAACTCCCCATCTTTATTTTTCTCAGCAAACTCTTCAATGGAGTCATAATAAATGATATTCACAAATTTCCAGTAATCTAAACCGGCACGTTTTAGCATTTTATCATCTGTTGAAAAACCTAAAGGTCGTATTAAATGAAGAGTTGTGTCGGTAGCGGCACAAGTTCTAGCAATATTTCCAGTATTTGCTGGAATTTCTGGTTGATATAGTACGACATGTATAGACAAATTTCTTCACCTCTAATTTAAACTCTGAATAATAATATATTATACCATTTTTCAATTGAACACGGTTTTATGATGGATCATCGACAATCGTAAAAAATTTATATTGAATATTTGGTGTATATGCAGTTGAATCTTCATAATTCCAATAGCGTAATCTGCTATTCGACGTATGGGCATTCACAAGGGGCATTCCGTTCGCATCTTTTCCTGTTACAATCGTTGTATGGTCAAATCTTCCGTCTCCTTGAAAGTCGTAGCAAATGACATCTCCCAATTGTAGTTGCTCTGGTGTACTCACTTCTTTAGCCCGTAACCCCACTGTTGATGTCCCTAAATACCAACGAAAAGCATGGGCAACAGACCAACTGAAACTCCAATTATTGCTTCTCATCCACCAGCCCTTATTTCGATTCGGATATCCACGCATTGGAGCTCCCCCTGCATGAAGACATTGTGAAATATAATTGGTACAATCCACATCAAATTTTTTATAAGCAGGATTATAATCATTCCACCATCGTTCCGCATATTGGACGGCCTTCAATCGATTATATATAAAAGGAACCCGCTCATTCTCCTGGTCTTTTTCTAGTTCCCATTCAAGAGGCCCCCCCTCTACTTCCCATATTTCTTCATCTTTTACTAAAATATTCTTATGAAAACTCGCCCTTCTTCTCTCGATTTCTTCTTCAATATAGAATAGATCATGATCCTTTATTACATAATTTAAATGCAAAAGATACGTTATTTCATTGTCATCGTAATTCTCCATTATGTTTCCTTTTCCAGTTACTTTAACAATTTCAACATTTCTCTTTTCCATTAATTGAAGCTTTTTTTTCATTTTATCACATACATCTGGATTTCTTGATTGTACACATTGGTCTAATCTTGCTTGTAAATATTTTTGTAATTGATCACGCACAAAAAATCCCTCCTCATGTTCACTTTATGCAGGAAACATGAGGAGAAACACTATTGAAGCATGATCTCTGCCTTTTGGATTTCTTGTTGAACCGTTTCATCTTTTTCCTTCCCCTTAGCTTCAGAAAGCGCTTCTTTCGCTCTTATTCCACCAATTTTTCCAATCGCCCACGCTGCGGTTCCGCGGATAACTGGGCGCACATCTTCCTTCATCACTTGAATAAGAATGGGCAGAGAACTTTCTTCGTTAAAATGAGCCAAAGCGATAATCGCATTTCTTTGTATCGGCTTTTTTCCACGCCAAGATCCAGAAACAACTCCAAACTTTTGTTTAAATTCTTTATTGCTAATAGTTAATAAAGGCTCCAACAAAGGTTTGGCCAATTCAGGAGACGCAATCATCTCCTCGTGAAAATGAAAGTCGATCCCCTTATTTTTAGGACATACCGTTTGACAAGTATCACAACCGTATAAACGATTTCCTAATTTCTCCTTAAATTCATCGGCAAGGAAATCTTTCGTTTGAGTTAGGAAGGCAATGCAGCTATTGGAGTTTAATTGTCCCCCTTGAACGAGTGCACCTGTTGGGCAAGCATCAAGGCATTTCCGACAAGTACCACATTGATTTTCAATCGGCTGATCCGCTTCAAATGGAAGATTCGTAATCATTTCGCCTAAATACACATAGGAGCCAAATTCAGGGGTAATAATTGAACAGTTTTTTCCACTCCAACCAATTCCCGCTCTTTCCGCAACAGCCCGATCAACTAATTCTCCTGTATCCACCATTGATTTAAAGCGGGCATGAGGAACTTTAGAAGAAATATAATCTTCTAATTTAGTTAGCCGATCTTTCAATATCTGATGATAATCTATTCCCCATGAGGCTTTACAAAAGATTCCTCTTCTTTCCCCCTTCTTCCCTTTAGGGGCTTCCTTTAGTTTTGAAGGATAGGCCAAGGCGATTGCAATAATAGATTGGGGTTTATCAAAGATTAGCGAGGGATCTACTCGCTTTTCAATATCCTTTTCTTCAAAGCCCGATTGAAAATGAAGTTCCTGTTGGCGGATTAAGCGACTTTTTAGTTCTATAAAGGGATCCGCTGATGCAAAACCGATTTTATCAATTCCAATCTTTTGACTATATTTGATAATGTCTTTTTTTAATTGTGTATAATCCATTTCGATCACCTTTCAAAATCGAATCCATATGTTTTTCCTGTTGTAAGTGACTATAGATCATTAGCTGAAATCAGCCTGCACAGTTGGGATCTTCCATCATCATTTATTTATGAGTCAAGTTTGCATTATTAAATTCTATTTGTCATTTTGTCTTAAAAATATAAAAAACGCAATACTTTATTCTATTGAACAAAATACTGCGTTGATCACTATGTATGGAGCGGGTGATGGGAATCGAACCCACGACAACAGCTTGGAAGGCTGTAGTTTTACCACTAAACTACACCCGCATGTTGAATTAAGTATATTCTTGTCGAATCGACTTTTTTATTGTACTTCTTTTCCCCCATTCTGTCAACACCTTCTTTAAATTTTTGTCGAAAATAGGCATGATTTCACTTCAGGAGGAAAAGAAAAACTCTTTTCCCCAATGAAGTGAATCCCCATTCAACATCGTTGATCCTCATATCCATCTTTTTGTTACCTTTATATTGTTTTAACTTTTGTGCATTCCCGAGGCATAGTAGACAATGATAAGGACAATTAGCCAAACCGGCCCCACAATAAGGGCGACCATTGTGTCAGGTGACAAGCCTAGTAGCACAACAACGAACAATAAAAAAGCTATAGCAAAATACGAGCCTATTGGATAATATGGATTTCTAAATTTTAATTGAGCTACTTCTTTTTTACTTAGTTTTTTTCTAAACTTGATTTGTGCTAACAAGATCATCATCCAAGTTAAGATGGCTCCAAATGTTGAAACACTTGTCACATACACGAAAGCTTTTTCAGGTACAATGTAATTGAGAACAACCCCAATTAATAGCACAACCGCTGTGGATAAAATCGCAATAGCTGGTACCCCACTCTTACTTACTTTACTAAAGGCCTTTGGAGCTTGATTCTGCTCTGCCAAATTGAATAACATTCTACCATTACTGAAAATCCCACTATTACAACTAGATAGTGCCGCAGTTAACACAACAAAGTTAATAATACCAGCAGCTTGTCTAATTCCAATGTTTTCAAATGTCAAAACAAATGGGCTTCCTTGTGTCCCGATTTCATCCCATGGATAGATGGACATAATGACAAATAATGCCCCAAAATAGAAAATTAAAACTCGCCAAAATACGGTATTTACAGCACGACTAATCGACTTCTCTGGGTTTTTTGCTTCACCAGCTGTAACCCCTAACATCTCAATTCCTAAATAAGCAAACATAACCATTTGCATGGATAGCATAATTCCTTTGATTCCATTGGGAGCAAAGCCACCATGTTCCCATAAATTGCTTATCCCAGTAGCTATTCCTCCGTTTCCAATACCAAATAAAATAATTCCTAACCCTATGATAATCATGGCGATAATCGCGACAATTTTAATTAAGGCAAACCAAAACTCAAATTCTCCGAAAGCTTTTGAGGCAATTAAATTAATTAAAGTCATTAAGACTAATGCGGTTAATGCCCAAATCCAAGGAGCCACGGTCGGAAACCAAAACTTCATATATACACCAACAGCTGTAATTTCAGCCATACATGTAACAACCCATAAAAACCAATAATTCCAACCTGTAATAAATCCAGCAAGCGGTCCAAGATAATCTTGCGCATATCGGCTAAAGGACCCTGCAACAGGATTTTCTACAGCCATTTCTCCGAGACCTCTCATAATGATTAACATCACGAATCCCGCTACAAGATAAGCGATTAAAATCGCAGGTCCCGCTAATTCAATAGCGGAAGCAGATCCTAAAAATAAACCAACCCCTATGCATGCTCCAAGTGACATTAATGAAATATGACGCTCTTCCAATCCCCGATGTAGTTCTTTATTTTCCATATTCCATTCCCCTTACATTCATCCTATCTTTGTATATTAGGATATAATATTTTGATATAATTTTCTGAATTAACAAAATTGACTGACACTTGTATTGAAAGCGTTATCAATCTGTCCTGCATTTGAATTTTACAATATCGTTTTTTTAATTGCAATATTATTTTAAAAATATATTTTCTCTCATTTCTTATTTTTTATAACTAATTCATATACAAGTATGCAACTGTGGCAAGAGCAATTTACACTTTAAAAGGCGAAAAAAAAAGAAACAGCCATTTCCTACTGTTTCATAAGACTTTACTTAAAAATGATTTTGTACGTTCATTTTGAGGGTTTGAAAAAAGTTCCTGTGGAGAGTTTTCTTCAATGATGTAGCCACCATCCATAAATACGACACGATCTCCCACTTCACGTGCAAAACCCATTTCATGTGTCACGACAACCATCGTCATTCCATCTTTTGCTAGCTGTTTCATTACTTCTAAAACATCTCCAACCATTTCAGGATCTAATGCGGATGTAGATTCATCAAACAACATCACTTTTGGTTCCATCGCAAGAGCCCTTGCAATCGCCACACGTTGCTTTTGTCCCCCAGACAACGAATCAGGATAAACATTGGCTTTATCCTCAAGTCCAACCTTTTTTAGAAGCTCGATTGCTTTGGATTCGGCTTTTTCTTTCCCCCATTTTCTCACTTTTATTGGGGATAAAGTAATATTTTCTAAAACGGTTTTATGAGGAAATAAATTAAAATGTTGGAAAACCATTCCTACTTCTGTTCTGATTTTATTTATATTGGTTTTTTTATTTGTAAGATCCTCGTTTTCAATCATTACATGACCATCTGTTATCGACTCCAACATGTTTAAACAACGTAAAAATGTTGATTTTCCAGACCCAGATGGACCAATAATCACCACTACTTCTTGAGGCTTAATTTCAATAGAAATATCTTTTAATACTTCTACGTCTCCATATTTCTTTTTAAGTCCTTGAACTGTTATCATGATTTTTCCAACTTTCTTTCGATATAATTCAATAAATAGGTTAATGAAAGGGTCAGCACTAAATAGATAATGGCCACACAAATATAAGGCTCCCAAACACGGTAATATTCACCCTGTGCCGCTTGCCCCCAATACATTAATTCTGGCGCCGCGATAATGGATGCAAGTGAAGAATCTTTCAATAGAACGATAAATTCATTTCCAAGTGGAGGAATCATTCGTTTAAAAGCCTGGGGTAAAATGATATGCCTCATAGCTTGGACATGATTCATTCCAAGTGAACGAGCTGCTTCCATTTGCCCTCTATCAATAGATTGAATCCCTGCTCTGAATATTTCTGAAACATAGGCAGATGAGTTTAATGAAAGAGCTACAATAGCAGAAGCAATTGGATTAACTGGGGACATAAATAATGGCATGATTCCGAAATGAATAATTAATATTTGAACAAGTAAAGGGGTCCCTCTTATGCAGTTTATGTATACAGTAAAAGGAAAACGTACCCATTTGTTTTTTGACATTTTTCCGAGTCCAATCAATAGGCCTAATATAAGCCCCATGATCACTCCGATTAGCGATAAGCCAATCGTTAGTAGAGCTCCCTTAAAAAAGAAGGGTAAATATTCTTGAATAATATTGAACTGAAAGTCCATCATTTTACTCCTTTACATGATTCATGGCAGGGAGGCTTTCGCTTCCCTCCTCATGAAAGTCTCACTTTATTTTTCAGCTTTTTTCAAAGATTCCATATCTGGTTCTTCCTTAAACCATTTTTTATAAATTTCAGCATATGTTCCGTTATCTATCATCTTTTGGAATGCCTGATCAAATTCCTTTGTCAATTTACTTCCTTTAGGAAAAGCCATTCCATAAAACTCTGAATCAAAATTTTCCTTATCCATAACTACTTTTAAATTTTCTTTCGGATTATTTTTCACATATTCATTTCCAACCACATTATCGATGACAACCGCATCTACTTCATTATTCTTTAAGGCCATAAATGCAATCGTAATATTTTTATACTTGGCAATATTGCCATTGTTATTTCCTAATATCTTTTCAGCAGCTTCTTGTCCAGTTGTTCCATTCTGTACTCCAATTTTTTTATCTTTTAAATCTAAAGCATTTTTTATGTCGCTTTCCTTTTTCACGACAATCATGTTCGTTGCTTCAAAATAAGGTTTTGTAAAATCATACGTTTTCTTACGCTCATCATTCATTGTAATACCTGCAATAGCAAGATCAGATTGTTTACTTTGAAGATTTGCTAGCATTGCGTCCCAGCCCTCGTGTTTTACTTCTACTTTATATCCAGCTTCTTTTGCCACTGCCTCAACTAAATCAACATCAAATCCTGTTACTTTTCCTTTGTCCATATATTCAAATGGAGCAAATGCGGCGTTCGTACCAGCAATTAACGTTTTCCCCTTTTCATTCCCGTCCGTACTGCTCTTTTCTTCTTTATTTCCACATGCGGCCAACACTAACAGACAACTAAGCATCATAAAGACCGAAATCTTAACCCCTATCTTTTTCATAAATATACAACCACCCTTATTTTTATTAGTTATTACTAAAATAATATACTGAATCTAGTACTTTTACAATATATTTTTTGAAAAATATCTATTTTATTAATATCTCTGAAATATTTCTTGAATGGGTAGACCCCTATTTTCATCATTCGTATCCTTATTTTTACCTCATTTGAACGTAAATCCTCCATCTTTATCACATTCATTTTTTTCACTTCAGCATATTTTAGTCATAAGGGCAGCTTTGTCCAAATGAACATTTAAGGAGGAAATATGATGGGTAGCTGGAATGATCGAAAATTTCTCTGTCGGGAATTTGCTCGAATTCTCGATGGAATTGGAAGCTTAGATGAAAATGGGGTGTGCCTTGTACAAAGATTTCGTGATCTTGACTTTACCATTCTTGGACGTGAAACAAGATCTCCACTAGTCTTACCTCAATTTTTTACATTTGAAAACCTAGATCGAAAGGGAAATGCCTTAAATCTAGGTGAAACCGTCCTTCTTGAGAAGGAAATTAATCCATTATTAACAGAGCTTAGAAAACGAGATATAATCGTAACCGCCATCCATAACCATTGGCTATTCGACGAACCACGAGCAATGTATATGCATTTCGAATCAATAGAACCCCCTCTTGATTTTGCTCGAAAAATCAGATCTGCTTTTCGAGTGTTGAAATCATAATGAATGATGACCACTACAAAACCGCATCTTTTGGATGATGCGGTTTTGTATACCAGTAAAAAATGATATCGATTCTTTTTTAAAATTTGTAAATAAAAGGATGAGACGATTAAAGGATACGAAAAGTACAAATTTCTTTGGAAACTTTGTTTCCAAATCATTTTAAGGTGGGGGTTTTACTGCCGTTATGGTGGGATAAATAATCGGGTAAATGACATGTATACAATTCTAATAAATTTGAATTTTGTTCTAAACAAGAAATCGTTTTAGAGTTGGGCTCGAAATAAATGATAGGATCATCTCTTTCACCCAAATTTTCTTGAACTGAAAATGCTAAGATTTCTTCATTAAGTGAAAATTCAGCATGTACTCCAGGCTTGTTACCGCGAGCATCTATGCGAATCCATCGGTTTAAAGAACGAAGGAAAACCGCGTTAAACGCATGAAGGGAAAACCCTTTATCTGGTGTATCAAAGATCATGAGACGTTGATAACAAAATCCTGTTGGGATCCCTTGTGATCGAAGAAATGCAGCCAATAAATTCGATTTTGCGTAGCAGATGCCTTCTTTATATTTTAAAACATCTGATGCCCTACAAGTAACCTTCGTACTCTGAATATCCCAAGAATGGGCAATTTGATCCCTTACAAATTCAAAAGCGACCTTGACCTTCTCTATTTCCGACTGTTCATCACCAAACAATTCAGCCGCCATTTCCTTAATCAAAGGATGAGAAAAATTAACCACATCTAATTCCTTCAAATATTCATTCAAATCCGAAGACTCAGCAATGATCTCCATCCTTTTCAATCTCCATTCCAAGTGTATTTTTACATAATAACAACATTTTGTTTATAAATATACAACCGATGTGGCTAATTCATGCAAGGATAGCCATTGTAAAATAGATTGATGAGCTCGGAAAATATGAGCATAAATAGCTCCTAACATAAGAATGACGAATAGTACTGCTGATCCAATAGCTAATATCGACTCCATATTCCTCCAATTGCCCAATGAATAATCCTTCAAATCCAAAGACTCAGCGATTCGTCTCCATTTTCCAGTTGGAGTTAATTTAATTGATTCTCTTATGTTAATATTCTTTTTCAGAAATAACTTCCCCTGTCATGGCATCAATATACCGAATAGGGGTTCCAGAATGTTTATTATACGCCTGATAAACAAGAGTATGGGATTCTGGTTCACTATCATAATTTTTGTTCCACTCTAATTTAAAATCCAAATGATTGATAAATATATCACATGCTTCTTTTTTAGAAATTGCTGGTTCAGCAGATATCTGACTCAGTTGTTTCATCTCGACAATCGGTCCACTATAATAATCAATTTGTCCGGTTTTTCGATTGACAGCAACCCGAACAAATTCTAAATGAATTGGGATTCCATGCCCATTATGCATACGGAATTCAAAGGATTCCTTATCATGTTCTTCTTCCTCGTTTTCTGTGACAAACAATTGTAAATACTGAAAATAATTCGGAAAGATCTTTTGTAAAATATTAATAGCCTTTGGAAAACACTCTTCTCGACTAAGATCAAGATTGCCATTTCGCTCAAAAAACCAAATAAAACTTTTGATTTTACCCGTTTTCTTTGAAATTATGGCCGTAACTGTATCTTTTGAATGTCTCTTGAAAAGACCCTTCATAGATAGATCTCTTCCCTTCATCTCCCAATCCTTATCACGCCATACAATGCCCATTTCATCTTCCCCCATATCAACTTCACGAATGACTTCCATCCTCTTTGTAATTCCAATAATCTCTTCAATGGATAAATCATTGTGTACGATCGTACTTGTCGGAGCAGGAAGTGAGACAAAATTTTGAAGTTCCTCTTCTTCATGGCTAATCGTTAAAGTTGGTTCCAAAACGTCTGCTTTATATTTCATAAAAGAAGGACTTGGCACATACACTAGGCGCAGTGCATCTTCTGTTACATCATGAAGATTAGTATATAAATTTGCAATTCTTAACTGAAACTCTAGTTTATTCTGTACATGTTTAATTAGTTTTTCTTTTGAAATCAACGGAGTTTTTATTTCAGGTAGCTGTTTTACATCTTTATATTTAAACTTAACAATATTTCCTGTACGGTCAATATCAATAAAACACTCACCTTGACCAAGCGGTAAATCCATTACGATTTGGCTATAGTAAAAACGATATGTATCCGAAAGTTTTTTTGTTTGATATAAGGTTAAATCTTTTAATGCGTCTGGATACTGACTAATGAAGAATTGTTCAGCTCGTTCTCTTCTTTCTTCTATATTTAAAGAGATCACATTGGGATTATGATCCTTCTTGTCAATCGTTAAACCTATCAAATTACCGGCAAGATCTAGATTAATAGTAATGCCTTCATTTTGTTCTTCATTTCCCCAAGAAAACATTGCCTCCCCTTCTCCATTTTCCCCCTCAAAATATTCCTCTAGGATGGGTTGAAAATAATTAGGTATGTCGACCATCGATAATGCCCGTTTCTTTAATTTTTCTTTTAGCATGCTAGCCCTCCTCTAAGTTTCGATCATGATTCATATTACACTTTAATTCGATTTTCTTTATGATAAAAAGATTTTTACAACGGCCCTTCCCGCTTTAACAAAATAGCTTGAGTGTCGGGGACTACTTAGGTAATATTCCGTCCTTAAGTTCGTCCACCGATAACATTTGGTAAGAGTTGTGTATTTCAAAGTACTCCTTTATACTTGACTCAATAAAAAGTTATTAGCCAATATGAAATATACGAATTTTTTTAAGGAGGAGAAAATATGAAACTAGGCGCATTTTCTGTAAGTATAAATGTAAAAGACATCAATGTTTCAAAGTCATTTTACGAAAACCTAGGATTTCAAGTCTTTGGAGGTGATATTACTCAAAATTGGCTAATTATGAAGAATGAAAATTGCATAATTGGACTGTTCCAAGGAATGTTTGAAAAGAACATTCTAACTTTCAATCCAGGATGGAGTCAAGAAGCCGAAAACCTCGATTCCTTTACGGACGTAAGAGAACTACAAAAACAGCTTAGAAAAAAAGGAATTGAAATACTTACTGAAGCAGATGAATTAACTGAAGGACCAGCACATTTCACACTTGAAGATCCGGATGGTAATCTCATACTTATAGATCAACACCGATGAAAAATAGATAGAACGTTACAAGAAAACTATATAATCATGGAATAAAGTCAACGTTCGCAGGGGAACTCGGCAAAAAACCTTGATATAACAGAATGGCCGAAGATACACTGTTCAAGTTGACTTTGAATTATTTTTTTGATTTTCTTATCAACCTGATTTACGACATCTTGATGAAAATAATAAACCATTTTTTAAATGTTACTCCTTACCATGATTTTTAAAGTTATTTTCAATAAATTTCTGTTCCTCTTCTTCGCTCATTAATCCCGTAGCTTTCCCAACGTTGCCACCTTGAAGGTCCCAGAAATAATTGTGATCAGCATCTACATCGCTAAAGTCCCCCGCTTTCCATTTCTTTGCGATTGCTAAAAGAGCAGATTTATCGTTAAAATTACTAGATTCAATAACCGAGTAAACTTCGTTGATGGTTTTTGGTTCCATCTTAATAGCTCCCCATTTTTCATCTGCCACCACTTTTTGATGAGTCATTTTATGCATTATTGAAACGATTTCATCTTGAGTAGAATCCCCTTTAATTTGGATTGAATGAATAACTCCCCCGACTTCTTCAGACTGATCCTGGCTGGATTCTACAGAATGAACACCTTCACCAACTCGAGAACTATTCGAATCCTCTGCTAAAGAACTGAAATTTTGAAAAATTAGTACGGATACTAAACCAATAAATAATATTAAAGTAACCATTGTCGTTATGATAATGACTATTTTTTTCTCCATGGTTTCCTCCAGGAATAATATCAACATTACCAAAAATAGGGCTATATGACTATTTTATCATATACTTTCAATTACTTTTATAAAGATTAATAAGATGGCAGCAAAAAGGAATTTTCATTTAGATAACAGACTTTAAAATGTTTATCACCATCAGTTTTCTCTTTTTAATTATACTCAGCTCTTCTTCTAATAATTCTTCTTCCTACAACAACCTCCCCTATGCATTCGATTTTAGATTATTTTTATCCTTTCAAAAGAACGCAAAAAAGACTCCAACATTGCTGTTGAAGCCTTAGTCTTACTAGTATTATAAGATACCGGTGGCCGGGGTCGAACCGGCACTCCCGAAGGAACACGATTTTGAGTCGTGCGCGTCTGCCTATTCCGCCACACCGGCATATTAGAGGCGGCAACCGGATTTGAACCGGTGATAAAGGTTTTGCAGACCTCTGCCTTACCACTTGGCTATGCCGCCATATAAGAGCGGAAGACGGGATTCGAACCCGCGACCCCCACCTTGGCAAGGTGGTGTTCTACCACTGAACTACTTCCGCATACTGGGCTAGCAGGATTCGAACCTACGAATGACGGAGTCAAAGTCCGTTGCCTTACCGCTTGGCTATAGCCCAATAATTAATATGGGGCGACTAGTGGGAATCGAACCCACGAGTGTCGGAGCCACAATCCGATGCGTTAACCACTTCGCCATAGCCGCCATAATATAAAACAGGGGCAGTAGGAATCGAACCCACACTGGAGGTTTTGGAGACCTCTGTTCTACCGTTAAACTATGCCCCTAAATGGTGGAGGGGGGCAGATTCGAACTGCCGAACCCATAGGGAGCGGATTTACAGTCCGCCGCGTTTAGCCACTTCGCTACCCCTCCAAAATATTAAAATGGTGCCGGCCAGAGGACTTGAACCCCCAACCTACTGATTACAAGTCAGTTGCTCTACCAATTGAGCTAGGCCGGCAAAATATGGCTCAGGACGGAATCGAACCGCCGACACAAGGATTTTCAGTCCTTTGCTCTACCGACTGAGCTACTGAGCCAACTAATACATTATGTATTAAGTGGCGGTCCGGACGGGACTCGAACCCGCGACCTCCTGCGTGACAGGCAGGCATTCTAACCAGCTGAACTACCGGACCAATAATTGCGGGGGCAGGATTTGAACCTGCGACCTTCGGGTTATGAGCCCGACGAGCTACCGAACTGCTCCACCCCGCGACGATATGAATATGATGTATGGTGGAGGATGACGGGATCGAACCGCCGACCCCTTGCTTGTAAGGCAAGTGCTCTCCCAGCTGAGCTAATCCTCCGATGCAAATGATATACAATTGGATGTGTTTTTGGAATATTTCAATTACTATGGAAAACTAAAATTAATGGTGACCCGTACGGGATTCGAACCCGTGTTACCGCCGTGAAAGGGCGGTGTCTTAACCGCTTGACCAACGGGCCATACATATTATGGCGGAGAGCAAGGGATTTGAACCCTTGAGACAGCGTTAACCGTCTACACGATTTCCAATCGTGCTCCTTCGGCCACTCGGACAGCTCTCCTTATGGCTCCGCAGGTAGGATTCGAACCTACGACCGATCGGTTAACAGCCGATAGCTCTACCACTGAGCTACTGCGGAATGATTCGCCTGGCACCGTCCTACTCTTGCAGGGGGACAGCCCCCAACTACCATCGGCGCTGAAGAGCTTAACTTCCGTGTTCGGTATGGGAACGGGTGTGACCTCTTCGCAATTGCCACCAGACTATTAAAAAGACAATGTAATTATAACATTTTCTATAATAAAAGCAAGAGAAATTATTCTCTCAAAACTAGATAAATGTAGTAGCATAAACTCGAAGTAACCCATTTTCATATCCATCAATAACCTACTGAATAATTGGTTAAGTCCTCGATCGATTAGTATTCGTCAGCTCCACATGTCACCATGCTTCCACCTCGAACCTATCTACCTGATCATCTTTCAGGGATCTTACTAGTTAAACTATGGGAAATCTCATCTTGAGGGGGGCTTCATGCTTAGATGCTTTCAGCACTTATCCCTTCC